>NZ_JAQYWT010000289.1:0-50995 GCF_036322545.1 Streptomyces sp. SP18BB07 | reverse complement strand
GTGGGGGGTGGGGGCCGCTTTCGTCTGCGGGTCCGTTGGGGGTTGTCGGGCAGTTCCCCGCGCCCCTCAAAAAGCGGGGGGGGGGGCCGGGCGTGTTGAGGCTGGGCGCCTGGCCCCGTGATGGGGGCGGGGCACAGCGGAGCGTGCGCCCCCCCACCCCCGCCCCGCCGCGCGGCTCCCCCCCCCCCACCCCCCACGCACCCAGCCCGGCAGCAGTTACGCCGTAGGCCACGCCTCCGCGAGCATCTTCCTCGTGTCGGCCAGGAGCTGCGGCAGGATCCGGGTGTGGCCGACGACCGGCATGAAGTTGGTGTCGCCGCCCCAGCGCGGAACGATGTGCTGGTGGAGGTGGGCGGCGATGCCCGCCCCCGCGACCGAGCCCTGGTTCATGCCGATGTTGAAGCCGTGCGCGCCGGAGGCGGTGCGCAGGGCGGTCATGGACTGCTTGGTCAGCTCGGCCAGCTCGGTGGTCTCCGGCCCGGTGAGGTCCGTGTAGTCCGCGACGTGGCGGTAGGGCACGACCATGAGGTGGCCGCCGTTGTACGGGTAGAGGTTGAGCACCGCGTAGACGTGCTCCCCGCGCCTGATGATCAGGCCGTCCTCATCCGATTTGGCCGGGATCGAGCAGAACGGACAGCCGTCGTCGGCCCCAGGACCGGTCGGCTTGTTCTCGCCCTGGATGTACGCCATCCGATGAGGCGTCCACAGGCGCTGGAACGCGTCCTGCGTCCCCACTCCGATCTGCTGCTCCGGCTCACTCGTCATGCAGTGCAGCATATGGCTTCGCCCGTTCGCGGCGTGTCGCCGGGTGCCGGGGCGGGACGGGCGAGGCCAAGCTGAGGCGATGGACCACGACAGCCTCGCGCTCCGCTGGGAACGCCGTACGGGACGCGTCCTCGCCGGGGCGTCGGCCCTCTTCCTCGCCTCGTACGCGGTGCGGGTACTGGCCCACGATCTCCCCCAGGTCTGGCTCGACCTCTGTCTCGCGGTGACCATGGCGTGCTGGGCGGTCTTCGTCCTCGACTACGGGGTGCGCTGGCGGCTGAGCGGGCTGGGGCCGAGGTTCGTCCGTGTCCACTGGCTGGACACCGTCGTGCTCGTGCTGCCACTGCTGCGGCCCCTGCGCGTGGTGCAGATCCACGACGCGGTGCAGCGCCGCCACGAGCGGCCCCGGCTCTCCCTGCACGCGCGCGTGGCCGTCTACGCGGGTCTGTCCGTCACCCTGCTCGGCTTCACCGGCGCCCTCGCCGTCTACCAGCAGGAACACGCGGCACCGGACGCGACGATCGTGACGTTCGGGGACTCCGTGTGGTGGACCTGCGCGACGCTCGCCACGGTCGGGTACGGGGACGTCACCCCGGTGACCCCGCTGGGCCGGACCATCGCCGTGTTCCTCATGGCCTGCGGTCTCGCCCTGCTCGGCACGGTGACGGGGTCGTTCGGGTCGTGGCTGCTCCAGGTGTTCGCACGGGAGGACGAGCGGAGGCCCCCGGAGAGCTGAACTCTCCGGGGGCCTCGCCCTCACCTCGGTGCGGGTACGCCTCAGATCTGGACGCGGTCCGCCACGACCTGCGCGATCTTCGCGATGGCCTCCTCGACGGGGATGCCGTTCTCCTGCGAGCCGTCGCGGTAGCGGAAGGAGACGGCACCGGCCGCCATGTCCTCGTCGCCCGCGATGACCATGAAGGGCACCTTCGCCTTCTGGGCGTTGCGGATCTTCTTCTGCATACGGTCGGAGGAGGCGTCGACGTCGACGCGGAGGCCCTGCTTCTTCGCCTCGGCCGCGAACTTCTGCAGATACTCCACGTGCGCGTCGCCGATCGGGATGCCGACCGCCTGGACGGGCGCCAGCCACGCCGGGAACGCCCCCGCGTAGTGCTCCAGGAGCACGGCGAAGAAGCGCTCGATCGAGCCGAAGAGCGCGCGGTGGATCATGACCGGGCGCTGCTTGGAGCCGTCGGGGCCGGTGTACTCCAGGTCGAAGCGCTCGGGCAGGTTGAAGTCGAGTTGGACCGTGGACATCTGCCAGGTACGGCCGATCGCGTCCTTGGCCTGGACGGAGATCTTCGGGCCGTAGAACGCGGCGCCGCCCGGGTCCGGCACCAGCGGGAGGCCCTGCTTCTCGGCGACCTGGCGGAGCGTGTCGGTCGCCTCCTCCCACGCCTCGTCGGAGCCGACGAACTTCTCCGGGTCCTTGGTGGACAGCTCCAGGTAGAAGTCGGTGAGGCCGTAGTCACGCAGCAGGTTGAGGACGAAGGTGAGCGTCTTGTCGAGCTCGTCCGCCATCTGCTCGCGGGTGCAGTAGATGTGCGCGTCGTCCTGGGTGAAGCCGCGGGCCCGGGTCAGACCGTGCACGACACCGGACTTCTCGTACCGGTACACCGTCCCGAACTCGAAGAGGCGCAGCGGCAGTTCACGGTACGAGCGGCCGCGCGCGTCGAAGATCAGGTTGTGCATCGGGCAGTTCATGGGCTTGAGGTAGTAGTCCACGCCCTCGTCGAGCTGCATGGGCGGGTACATGCCGTCGGCGTACCAGTCCAGGTGGCCCGAGACCTCGAAGAGCTTCCCCTTCGTGGCGTGCGGGGTGTAGACGAACTCGTAGCCCTCCTCCTCGTGCCGGCGGCGCGAGTAGTCCTCCATGACCCGGCGGATGATGCCGCCCTTGGGGTGGAAGACGGCGAGGCCGGAGCCGATCTCGTCCGGGATGGAGAACAGGTCGAGTTCGTTGCCCAGCTTGCGGTGGTCGCGCTTCTCGGCCTCGGCGAGGAAGTCGAGGTGGGCCTTCAGCTCCTCCTTGGAGGGCCAGGCGGTGCCGTAGATGCGCTGGAGCATCGGGTTCTTCTCGCTGCCGCGCCAGTACGCGGCGGCGTTGCGCATCAGCTTGAACGCGGGGATGTTGCGGGTGGTGGGCAGGTGCGGACCGCGGCAGAGGTCCTTCCAGCACAGGTCACCGGTCTTGGCGTCCAGGTTGTCGTAGATCGTCAGCTCGCCGGCGCCCACCTCGACGTCCGCGCCGTCGTCGGAGGATGCCGCACCCTTGAGGCCGATCAGCTCCAGCTTGTACGGCTCGTTCGCCAGTTCCTCCCGGGCGGCCTCGTCGGTGACGACGCGGCGGGAGAAGCGCTGGCCGCGCTTCTGGATCTCCTGCATCTTCTTCTCGATGGCCTTGAGATCCTCGGGCGTGAACGGCTTCTCCACGTCGAAGTCGTAGTAGAACCCGTCCCGGACCGGCGGGCCGATGCCCAGCTTCGACTCGGGGAACAGTTCCTGTACGGCCTGGGCCATGACGTGCGCGGTGGAGTGGCGCAGGATGTTGAGGCCGTCCTCGGAGGAGATCTCCACGGCCTCGACCGTCTCGCCGTCCTTCACCTCGTACGCGAGGTCCTTCAGCTCGCCGGCCACGCGGGCCGCGACGACGGTCCGCTCGCCGGCGAAGAGGTCGGCGGCCGTAGTGCCCGTCGTCACCACGCGCTCTTCCCGCTCGGAATCGCGTTGGATGATCACACGGACGTCGGACACCGGTCTCTCCTGACTGAAGGGGACCACCTACGGATTTTCGTAGGTGGTCCCCGAATCGTACCGAGCCAGGGGTGCCCTCTGCGAAACGGTTAAGGGCGGACGCGGTCAGTCCCCTCCGCACGCCTCCTCGAAGAAGACCGTGATCTCCGCGGTCTCCTGGAGCGACTTCATCAACCGGTCCCGTTCGGCCTCGTCGACCTGCACGGGTGCGATGCCGTCGGCGTCGGTCAGCCGCCGGAAGCCGCCCCGGCTCTCCAGCCTGCCGTGCACTCGGACCGGCAGGCCGACGAGATGGGCCTGCCCGGCGATCCGGTACGACTCCTCGTCCAGGGTCATCCGGACGTGCGGGACCTCGGCACCGGCGATGACCCGCAGCCGTACCGTGCCCTCGCCGCGCGCCGCCGACCGGCGCATCCGCACCACGGCCCCGGTGATCCGTACGGACATCGGGGGTTCCGCGCGGAGATAGCGGGCCCCGGCCTCGCGCAGCACGGGCAGGTCGCCCGGGGAGAACTCGACGGGGTCGGCCGGTGTCGCACCGCCCTCGGGGACCCCGGCGGCGGGCGCCCAGTCGACGGCGACGCGGGCGCCCTCGGTGCCGCGGACGAGGGTGACGAGGGCCTCGGTCAGCTCGTGGCTGACCCCGGCCTCGACGGCGCCGTCGAAGGCGTCCATGCCGCCGGTGGCGCGCTGGTAGTCGATGGCCTCGCGGGCGGCGTACAGGGCCTGGTGGAGCCGTAAGGCCAAGGGGCGACCGGTGGCGACGGGGACGAAAGCGGTCAGCCGGCGGCCTCCGGGGGCGGCACCGACGAGGACACCGTCGAGCGAGGCGGCGGCGGGCAGGCGGTGGCGGGCGCCGTGGTAGCCGGCCCGTGCCCGGGTGGCCAGGGCTGCCGCGAGGAGCATCTGGCGGGCGGCGGAGCGCAGTTGGTCCTCGACGACCCAGGAGGCGGTGCCGAGCGGGCCGGTGGGGACGTCGCGCCACCAGTGGATCTCGTCGCTGGGCACGGTGAGGGCGATCAGCACGTCCCGTGCGGCGGGCGAACCGCTGCGGGACAGCGCCGTGAGTGCCTCGCCGAGCAGGTCGTCGCTGTCGGGGAAGGCCCGGTTCTCCGGCACCAGCAGACTCATGGCCCGGCCGGCCGGCTCGGGCGGGGTCCAGCGCCCGTACCGTCCGGCGGCTCCGCCGCGCCGCTGCCATCCGTGCCGGCGCAGCAGGGCGCCCAGTACGGCGGGGTCCACCTGCGCGGGGTCGGGCGGCTGGGTCCAGGGGGGTTCGACGGGGTGGGGCCGCGCGGGGCCCGCGGGCTGATTGATGGGGCGGCGCGGGGACACGCCCGCGGTCCGTGGGCGCGAGCCGTCGTCGATGGGGCCCTGGGTCACGGTCTGCCTCCCGTTCCGACCCGCGTCATGATCTCGCAGAGCGCTCGGTCGTCGAAGATGCGCGAGGTCGGTACGCGCACGGTGGTGCGGCGCCGACCGGTGATCGGGTGTCCGGCGAGATTGGTCCAGTAGCAGCAGTGCCGCAGGTCGAGCCGGTCGTGGCCGGCCCGCAGCCACTGCTCCTGCGACCGGGGGACGATCATCACGACCAGGATCTTGTGCACAGAGACGGGAGTACGGGCGAGCTTCGCCAGGTGGTCGTTGTCGAGAGTGAAGGAGAAGGACCGGCCCGGCGGGTTCGGCGCGAGCTGGTAGGTGGCCTTGAGCTGCACCTTGATGGTGACCTCGTCGTCGACGGTGTGACCGGGCGAGCCGTGACTGACGTGCCAGTCGATGCCGTTGTCCGGAAAGGGCTGGGAGAGGGAGCAGCCGGCGGCGGCCGCCACGGCGTGCAGATAGCCCACCTGCAGGGTCTCCATGCAGGCGGTGGTGGCGAGGGAGCCGCGGAACGGTGCCGCGTGCTCGGGCAGCAGCCCGCCCCGCTCGGGCTGCGCTATGGCCATGACCAACAGCCTTCCCCTACAGGTGTTTCCCCGTGCCGAGCCCCTGAACTGCACAGACCCGTACTTCTGTTGTCTCCGTCCGGCGTACGGCGCAAACAGCCCGGGTATCACCAAACTGGCAGAAGACGGGACGTCAGCTGCCGTGGGTGAACGAGGAGTTGTGGACACATGACGTGTTGGTACGAGGGGCCCTTGGCGGCGTTCGACACGGAGACCACGGGCGTGGACGTCGAGACCGACCGGATCGTGTCGGCCGCAGTCGTCGTCCAGGACGCGCCCGGTACCCGTCCCCGGGTGACCCGGTGGCTGGTGAACCCGGGCGTGCCGGTGCCCGCCGCGGCGACGGCGGTGCACGGGCTGACGGACGAGCAGCTGCAGCGCGACGGCCGGTGGCCGGCGCCGGTGATGGAGGAGATAGCCAGGGCGCTGGCCGAGCAGGCGGTGCGGGGCCGTCCGCTGGTGGTCATGAACGCGCCGTTCGATCTGACCCTGCTGGACCGCGAGTTGCGACGGCACCGCGCCTCGTCGCTGGATCGCTATGTCGAGACGACACCGTTGCGGGTCCTCGATCCACGGGTCCTGGACAAGCACCTGGACCGCTACCGCAAGGGCCGGCGCACGCTCACCGATCTATGCGCGCACTACGAGGTGTCCCTGGACGGCGCGCACGACGCGGCGGCCGACGCGCAGGCCGCGATGGACGTCGTACGGGCGGTGGGCCATCGTTTCGCGACCCGGCTGGCCCGCCTCTCCCCCGCCGAACTGCACACGCTGCAGGCCGTGTGGCACGCGGCCCAGGCTCGCGGTCTGCAGGCCTGGTTCGCCCGCAGCGGCACGGAGGAAGCGGTGGACCCGGCGTGGCCGTTGCGCCCGGATCTGCCGGCCGCCGCGGCATGAGAAAGGCCGGTCCGCAGCTGCGGACCGGCCTTTTCCCGGTGGGCGATACTGGGTTCGAACCAGTGACCTCTTCGGTGTGAACGAAGCGCTCTCCCACTGAGCTAATCGCCCGGGAACGGAGTGAACAATACAGGTCCCGGCGGGTCTGGTTCAAACCGCTTCCCCGGCTGCCGTGAGATACGCGAGGAGCCCTCGTCGTCCTGCCCGCATCATCAGCGCGTGGTTGGCGCGGAACACGGGCCGTCCCGGTACGGCGAGCCGTCGCAGCAGGGGCTTGGAGACGTCGACCTCCTGGTCGTAACGGGCGAGTGTGCCGGCCCCGTCGGCGGTGAGCGTCCAGCGGGCCCAGCCGTCCATATCACCGGCCATCTCGATCTCCAGGACGCCGGCCGCCCGGTCGCTGCGTACCTCCCGCGCGGTGAAGACGAGGTCGTACGGGAGGACCGAACGGATCCGGACGGTGCCGGTGGTGTCGTCGATCCGGGTCACCTCGCGGACCTGCGGCCACCAGTGCGGGTAGTCGTCGGCGCGCTGGAGCACGTCGTACACGGCGGTGGGGCGGGCGGGCAGGCTCCAGCGGCTGCGGAAGCGGTAGTGGCACCAGTCCATGGTCGGATTCTGCCTGCACAGGGCCGGTTCACACGGGAAGTGAGTACGTCCTGAGTATCCGCGCTCATGTCGTACGCCGTGACGCGGGCCACACTCCGGTGCATGACGTCCTTTCCGTCCCCTGCCGAGGAGTTGCGGGTCCTCGACGCCGAGCTGCGGCACCTCGACGCCCGCCGCGCCTTCCTGCTGAGCCGCCGTGCATGGCTGGTCAACGCCCTCTACGCCGCCGCGCCCGGGCCCGCGTCCGCCGTGCCGCCCGTACGGCGCCCCGAAGCGACGGCGCCCCGCGTCCAGAACGTGCTGCTGGTCCTCGGGGGCGTTCTGCTGACCGTCGCGGCGATCGCGTTCACGCTGGTCAGCTGGGGGCACCTGGGCATCGCGGGCCGGGCGCTGGTGCTCGGCGCGGTGACGGTGGCCGCGCTCGGCGCCCCCGTGCTTCTCCTCCGGCGCGGCTTGCGTTCGACGGCCGAGGCGGTGGCCGGCCTGGGCCTCGCCCTGACCGTCCTGGACGCCTACGCCCTGCACGAGGTCGCGTTCACCGGCGCGGACGGTACGGGATACGCAGCGGTCGCGGCGGCGGTGCTCGCGACGGTGTGGGCGGCGTACGGGCTGGCCCTCGCCGCGCTGCGGACCGGGGCGGCGGAGTCCGGCGCGACCGTGTCCCGCACCGGCCTTGCCCTGCCGCTCCCCCTGGCCCTGATCGCCGCTCAACTCCCGCTCCTCCTCTGGTCGTTCGCGGTGAACGCGAGCGTGGAGACGGTCACGGCGGTGCTGCTGGTGACAGCGGCCGCCGACACCGCGATCGCGCTCCGGGTGCCCCTCAAGCCGGTACGGATCGTCGCCGTGGTCGGCGCGTCCGGCTGGGGCGCCTGGGGTGTACTGGCGGCCGGGTGGCTCTCGTGGGCCGCCCCCGGCCCGAGCGCCGCCGCCCGTGCGGCGGCGCTCCTCGCCCTCGCGGCGGCGATCGCCCTCACGACCGCCTGGCTCGCCCCGAAGCCCGCCCTGGCCCTCGGCACCGCCCTCACCGGCGGGCTGCTCACGGTGGCCGGCCTCGGCGGTATCGCCCGCGCGGTCCTGCCGGAGGTGTGGACGGTCCCGGCCCATCTCCTCTGCGGGATCGCCCTGTTGACAGCCGTACGGGCACAGGCCCCCGAGCCCGTACGGCGTGGTCTCGTGCACGCCTCCGCCGTCGTCCAGGGCTTCACGCTGGCGACCACGGTGCCGGTGGTGGCGATCGCGCTGCTGGGACCGGTCGGTCTGCTGGAGCGGATCTGGTCCGGCGCACCCGCGGACGCCCGCGCGGCCGTGACGCTCGACGCTCCGTGGCCCCCGAACACGGCGACCGTCCCCCTCGTCCTCGCCGCCGTCGCCGGGGTACTGGCCCTGACCGGACGCACCGCCCCGTGGCGGACCCCGGCCCTGGTCGGCGCCTCGGTCCTCGCCTGGGCGACGGTCCTGGTCCTCCCGGCGGTCCTGGAACTGCCGTACGCGGCGGGGCTGGTGACCCAGGGCCTCCTGATGGTGGCCACAATGACCTTCGCCGGCCTGACACGGTCGGCAGCGCCCGAGCACCCTCAGCCGTCCACGGTCCCCACGGAATCCACGGCATCTACGGCTTCTACGGCTTCTACGGCTTCCAAAGTGTCCGAGCGTCTTCGGTCGCCGCTGCCGCTCACCGGCACCCTCCTGGCCCTGGTCACCTCGGTGAGCCTGGTCCTCCACTCCCTGGCCACCGAACCCGCGACCCTGATCGCCCTCGCGACCTCGACCGTCCTGTTCGCAGCGGCGGCCTGGCGCACCGATCTCGGCGCCCTCGCCGCGCCCGCCTCCCTCGTCCACGCCACGGCCCTGACCTGCGCGATCGGCACGTCCGTCGGCTGGCCGCCGCAGCACACCGCCCTGCTCGTCCTGACCGTCCCGGCGATCGCGGCCCTGGTCGCGGCACGCCTCGCGGACTCACCCATGACGATCCCGGTCGAGGCGACCGGCGCCGCCGCCGGCCTCGTGGCCATCGCTCTCTCAGCCACGCACCCGCCGCTGCTGGCCCTGACTCTCGCGCTCTGCGGAGTGATCGTCACGGGCCGAGCCGTACGCCCGGACCGCCGTCACCTCGGCTATCTGGCGGCCGCGCTCTTCGTGACGGCATCCTGGGTACGGCTGGCCGTCTGGGAGGTCGGCTCACCGGAGGCGTACACCCTGCCGGTGACCCTCCCCGCCCTGGTCGTCGGCCATCTGCGCCGACGCGGGGACCGTACGGCGTCGTCCTGGACAGCGTACGGGCCGGGACTCGCCATCACCCTCGTCCCGAGCCTCGTCGCCGCCTGGGCCGACACCCATTGGCTCCGCCCGCTCCTGCTGGGCACCGCCGCCCTGGCCGTCACCCTGCTGGGCGCCCGCCACCGCCTCCAGGCCCCGCTGCTCCTCGGCGGTGCCACCCTCGCCCTGGTCGCCCTGCACGAACTGGCCCCCTACATCGCCCAGGTCGTGGACGCCCTCCCCCGCTGGGCACCTCCCGCACTCGCCGGCCTGGCCCTGCTCGCCCTGGGCGCCACGTACGAGCATCGGTTGCGCGACGCACGACGAGTGCGGAACCTCCTCGGGAAGCTGAGCTGAGGCGCGCCCCGTCAGGGGCGTGGGGAACTGCGCGAGAGGCCCCACCGGGCCCGCAGTTCCCCCACCAACCCCAGGCACCCCAAATCCCCCGGCACCCCCAGCGAGCGTCACGGCATCTTGTCGCCCACCAACGCCAGATTCTGAATCGCCGCCAACCCGTACAGCGCCGTCGCGTTGGTCGACACCCACGCCGCCTCGCTGCCCGGCACGAGCGCCGTCGGCCCCTCGATCTTCTTCGTGGACCAGTCGGTCGACTCCTTGTAGTCCCAGGTGTCGGCGCTGTTGTAGAACTGCCGCCACGCACGGGCAGCGAGTTTGTCGTCCTTCAAATGCACGGCCGCGTACGCGTCCTGGCGCGAGTGCCCCTGGAAGAGCAGCAGCGTCCCGAAGTTGGAGCCGTAGCGGGCGGCCTGTTCCGCCTTCGTCGCGTTGAAGTAGCGGCAGTAGTCCAGCCACGCCTCCTTGAACTTCGGCATCTCGATCTGGTCGAGGAGTTCCGCGCACATCTCGACCAGGCCGAACATGGCCGACAGGTGCGAGACCCCGACGACGGGCTTGTCCGCGACGGCGAACTTGCCGGTGTCGAGGTCGTAGAGCCCGGTGCCCTGGACGAAGCCGTTGGGCTGGGCCGCGATCGTCTCCATGGTCGACAGCACGCGGGCCTTGGCCTTCTCCCACTTGGGCCCGCGCCGCTCCCACTCGGTCAGCCAGGCCGACACCAGCCCGGACCAGTCGGTGCCGAAGCCGATCGACAGTGCGTTGCGGTCGGGCGTGTAGGGCTCGGTGCGGATCTTGCGGATGGGGTCGAGGACGAGGAACGTCTCGTCGGAGTCGACGTTGGCGTGCATGAGGTCGCCGACGCGTTCGTCGGCGGTGAGGAAGTAGTAGTAGCGGCGGTAGGTGGTGTTGGCGATCCGCTGCTGCTTGGCGCTGTCGGCGTAGTGCTGGACACCGTGGCGGGTGCCCAGGCCCGCCCACTTCCCGAGGTGGTAGACGTCGACCTCGCCGGTGTGGCGGGTCATGGCCTCGGCGAAGCGGAAGATGTCGGCGCGGCCGGAGCGCATGTACGCGAACCAGAGCCACAGGTCGGGCGAGAGCTCGGAGTTGTCCCAGGCGTAGCCGCCGACGTCGTAGCACCACTGGTGGCGGCTGGGGTCGTAGCTGTGCATGATGTCGCCGTAGTCCCAGAAGCCGTACCACCGGCGCATCTCCACCTGGTCCTTGTAGTAGGTGAAGAGGAAGTCGAGGTGGTCCTCGATCTTCGCCTTGGCGGCGGTGGACCGGTCGGGCTCGGAGAACAGCTTGCCGAAGACACCCGCCTTGATGAGCTGCTTGGGCGGGGCGGCGAGCTGCGCGGGTGTGCGGACGGCCTCGACCTGCTTGGCCATGTCCTCGGCGGCGGGCGTGGACTCGTGGGCCCAGAAGAGCAGTTCGCTGGTGCGGGCGATGCCGTAGGGGGTGCCGAACCCGGGCTCGTAGTCCTCGTAGGTGATGTTGAGGCCTTCGAGCTGCTCGGGATAGGTGTCCTGGCCCATGCCGTCGTGGTAGAAGCGCAGGTCCATGGGCTGCGCCTCGGGCGACCAGAGCCAGAGGGTGACCTCGGCGGTGTCGGTGTGGGCATCGCGGATGTCGAGCTGGGCGGGGAACTTCTCCCAGAAGTCCCGCAGGCCGAAGGCGAACCCGCCGGACGCGCCACCGACGTACCCGAAGCCGCTCGCCCTGCGGCCGCCGCCGGCCGGGATCCAGCCGTGGCCCTTCTTGGTGCGCTTGCGGACCCCGAAGCCGTCGGCGGACAGCTGCGAGAGCGTGTAGTCGCCCCACTCGGGGATGTACTGCAGGCGGGTGGTGACGCGCTGGTCCCAGGTGGACGGGTCGGGCAGCTTCTTGCCCTCGAACTGAGCGGTGCGCACGGCCGCGCCGGGGTCGCGCCGCAGTCCGGTGACGCCCTTGACCGCCTCGCGCAGCAGACCGGTGCCTTCGCCGCCGATCCGGATGTGGCGGTCGTACGCGGCGTCGCGCATCGGGACCTTGAAGCGGACGCCGATGCCGCGGATGAAGTCGCCGCTGGCCTTTCCGGGTTCCTGGGTGCCGTCGAAGGTGATGGTGTGCACCATGCGGAACGACTCGGCACCCGCGTAGAAGTAGAGCCGGATCGAGAAGGGCAGCCAACTGCGGCTTCCCTTGCGGTGCTTGCCGTCGATGCGGACGACCGCGCGGACCGGGCCCTCCTGCTCGACCTCGACCTCACCGATGACGCTCTCGAAGCGCTCGTACTTCTCCTCGCCCTGGTCGCCGTCCTCGATCTCCGGCTGGCGCAGCAGCACCAGACGGCCGGTGTGGGCGATCTCGGTGGAGCCGCGCCGCACGGACTTGACCAGCGTGGAGCCGGACTTGCCGATCTTCGCGGTGATCACGCCGGTCGAGACGTCGATGGTGCCGCCGCTCTTGTCGACGGTGACCTTCTTCTCGGGGGCGGTCGGCGTGCCGGCGGCGAGGGTGAGCTTGCCGGAGCCGGCGCCCGCGCCCACCGCGTGCGCGGTCCACTTCACGGAGCCGTCGGGCCAGTAGCCGATCGGCCAGGACTGGACGGGGATGTCCTTGCCGTCCGCGTCCGTCAAAGAAAACGACTGTTCTTTTGCGTAGGCGCCCTTCGGCCACGGCACCCCCACGGTCGAGCCGGGAGCGGCTCCGAGTCCGCCGTCCTCCAGCCAGTCGAGGATCACCGGCTCCGCCTCCGCCGTCTCGGCTCTGGGCGCGGCCTGCGCGTTCGAACTCCCTAGTGCCCAGCTGACCTGCGCTGCGGCTCCTGCGACGGCGGCCGCTTTGAGAAGGGACCTGCGGTCGATGGGGGACATGGCCTTTCCTTTCCGAACGGGAAGTCGTGCGTGCGGGTAGTCAGGGGCATGACAGAGGGAGGTGCGGCGCTCCGAAGAACGCCGACCTGGTGCGTGCGCCGCCGCTGCGATCAGCGGCGGCGCCGGTAGCGCTCCTCCACGGCGAGGGCCGCCGCCGCGACAGCCCCGAGCACCGGGACCGCCAGCGGCGCGACGAACCAGGCGGAGCAGGCCACCACGGCCAGTCCGCCGACGAGCAGAAAGGATCCGACGGGGTCGAGCACGGTCCGCCGCCCGGCCGCGCCCAGCAGGGCCCGCCAGGTGGCCCCGGGCCGCCAGACCGCCGCCGCGCGGAGTCCGGCGACGGCGGCGCCGATCAGCGCGAGGACCCCGATCACGCCGACCAGCGGCCCACCCGGGACACCGGCGCGCACGGCCTGGACATCCACCCAGACCGCCGCCAGCGCCCCCCATCCGGCGAGCCCGACGAGCCAGCCGCCGCGCACCGCCGCCCGGAAGTCGGCCACGAACTCCCGCCAGCCGCCGCCCTCATGGGCCGTACGGCGTCGCAGATGCCGGGAGCCCGCGGCGAAGGCGGCGGGGTAGGTCACCAGCGGCAGCGAGGCCAGCGCGATCCACACGCCGGTGAGCAGACACTCGGCGAACAGCGCGAAACGTTCGGCGAGCAGGGACTCCTCACGGGGCGCGGCCTGCTTCGCACGGTCGTGGGCAGGGGTGCGGGTGCGGAGGAGGGCCATGGTCGGTCACCTCAGCCCTTCAGACCGGACGTGGCCATACCGTCGATCAGATAGCGCTGGAAGGCGAGGAAGAAGGCGAGCACCGGCAGCAGGGCCACCAGCGACATCGCGATCATGCCGCCGTAGTTGGCCACGGCGTCCTGGTCCACGAACATCTTCAGACCGAGCGACACGGTGTACTTGTCGGGCTCGTTCAGATAGATCAACGGCCCCATGAAGTCGTTCCAGGAGTTGATGAAGGTGAAGATCGCGCTGGTGATGAGCGCCGGCCGGGACAGCGGCAGCACGATCGACCAGTAGATCCGGAAGTGCCCGCAGCCGTCGAGCCGGGCGGCCTCGTCGAGCTCCTTGGGCAGGTTCCGCATGAACTGCACCATCAGGAAGACGAAGAACGCCTCCGTGGCCAGGTATTTGGGCAACAGCAGCGGGGTGTAGGTGTTGATCATGTCCATGTTGCGGAACAGCACGTACTGCGGGATCAGCAGGACGTGGTACGGCAACAGGAGCGTGCCGATCATCAGCGTGAAGAGCAGATTGCGGCCCGCGAACTTGATCTTCGAGAAGGCGTACGCGGTCAGCGAGCAGGACACCACGATCCCGAGCACCGAACCGAGCGCGAGCGTGAGCGAGTTGACGAAGAAGGTGGAGATCGGGATGTCGGCAATGCCGTCGGAGAGCCGCGCGTAGTTGGCGATGATCGGGTCACTCGGCAGCAGGTCCAGACTGCCGACGATGTCCTCGCTGCTCTTGAACGAGCCGCCGATGACCCAGATCACCGGATAGAGGATCACGGCGAGGATCGCGAGCGACCCGATGTGCCAGGCGAGGGAGCCGGGCAGCTTGCGCCGCAGGGCGCCCGCCCGCCCGGACGGGGCCGGGGCCGGGGTGATCTCGGTGGCCTGTGCGCTCATCAGGCACCCTCCTCGTAGTGCACCCAGCGCTTCTGGGACCAGAACAGCACCGCCGTCACCAGCGCGACCGCGACCAGCAGCAGCCACGCCATGGCGGAGGCCAGACCCATCCGGCTGTTCTCGAAGCCCTGAACGTAGAGATAACAGGTATAGACCATCGAACCGTCCGCGGGACCACAGGCGTTGCCTCCGGCACCGCCGCCGACGATGTACGCCGAGCTGAAGATCTGGAACGAGTGGATCGTCTCCAGCAGGACGTTGAAGAAGAGGACCGGCGAGATCATCGGCAGGGTGATGTTCCAGAATCGCCGCCACTTGCCGGCCCCGTCGACCTCGGCGGCCTCGTACAGCTCGCGCGGCACCTGCTTGAGGCCGGCGAGGAAGATGACCATGGGTGCGCCGAACTGCCAGACCGTGAGGGCGACCAGGCTGTAGATGATCATTTCCGGGTCGCCGGTCCAGCCGCCGACATTGATGCCGAAGATCTTCTGCGTACGGTCGACGATCGCGTCGTCGGAGAAGATCGCCTTCCAGACGATGGCGATGGAGACGCTGGCCCCGATCAGCGACGGCGCGTAGAAGGCGGCCCGGTAGAAGGCCTGCCCACGCCGCTTCTGGGCCAGGAGCAGCGCCACACCGAGGGCCAGCAGCAGCTTGAGCGGCGTGCCGACGACGACGTACCACAGCGTCACCCGCACCGAGTGACGCCAGCGCGGGTCGGCGAACATCTCGGAGAAGTTGTCCAGGCCGATCCACTTGGGCGCGTCGAACAGGTTGTAGTCGGTGAAGGCGAAGTAGAGCGAGGCGATCATCGGGCCCGCTGTGAGCAGCAGGAACCCGGCGATCCACGGGGACATGAAGAGGTAACCGGCCAGGTTCTCCCGGCGGCCCCGCCGCAGACGTGCGGCGGGGTTCGGAGCGTCGGCCGGACCGTGCCGCGGCTCGGAGCGCTGGTCCTTGGACAGGCCCTCCGTCGCAGGGGCGTGTGTCACGGTGGTTCCCATCAGGTGCCGAGAGCCGTCTTCGACTCGGTGAAGAACTGCTTGACGGCGTCGTCGACCGTGCGGGTGCCGAGACCGAGTTCCTCGGCGATGCGCAGGAAGGCTGCCTCGCAGATGTCGGCGCCGTTCGGGTGCGGAGTGATGGGCTCCAGGACACCCGCCGCGACAAGGGACTCCTCGTACTCGGCGATCGCCTTGTTGACCGGGTCGGTCGGCTTGAACGCGTCGTACTGGGCCTGCGTCGCGGGCACTCCGCGGTCGTAGCCCATGATCTCGGCGACCTCGGGCTCGTGCACCATGAAGTCGATGAACTGCGCGACTTCCTTGGGGTGTTGCGTGCGCTTGGACGCGCTGAGCATGAGGGAGCCGAGGTACTGGCCCGTCTTCTTACCGTCGGTGGTCGGAATGGGGGCCAGACCGTACTCGCTCTTGCCCTCGGAGGTGTAGCGGACGGTGAAGTTGTCCCAGGTGAACTCACCGGCGGCGAGCTCCGCGGCGACCGCGGACTTGGGCTTGATCTGCGCGACCTTCTTGGGGTCGGCGTAGAGGCCCTCCTTGATGCCCTTCTCGGCCTTCGCCCACCAGGACTTCAGGTCCGCCTCGGTGAAGCCCAGCCCGTCCTCGGTGAAGAACGCCTTGCCGTTCTGGCGCAGGTAGAGGTCGTAGAGGTACATCACGCCGTACAGGCCGCTGTCGCCGGCGCGCCCCGCCTTGTTGCGGATCTTCTTCATCGCCGCGTCGAAGTCGTCCCAGGTCCACCCCTGCTCCGGCTTCACACCGGACTTGGTGTAGACGGGCTTGTCGATCACCAGGGCCATCGAATTGGAACCGACCGGGACCCCGAGCAGCTTTCCGTCGACCTCGCCGAACTTCTCCAGGCCGGCTCTGAAGCCGTCGAGGGAGAGGTTGCCCGCCTCGACCTGTGGCTTGAGATCGAGCAGCACATTCTTGGCGTCATATTTCCGCAGAAAACCGATGGCATTCTGGAACACGTCCGGCGGATTTCCACCGGAAGCCTGGGTGTTGAACTTCTTCCAGAAGTCGAGGTACGGCTGGAAGTCCGTCTTCACCTTGATCTTCGGGTACTTCTTCTCGAAAAGCGCGATGGTCTTCTTGATGCGCTCGGCGCGGTCCTCGGCGCCCCACCAGGCGTAACGGATCGTCACCGTCCCGTCCCCCGCGCCACTGTCGCCGCCACAGGCCGTGGCCGTCGCCCCGAGCCCCGCGACGGCCAGTGAGGCTCCGGCCGCCTTGAGGACCGTCCGCCTCTCAACGTTCCTGTTTTGCTGCATGGTTGAGCCTCCCCGCGACGCTGCGTCCCGCGCCATGAATCGTTTCAAGTAAGCGCTTGCTGGCACAAGGTACGGAGACCCTCAGGAGACGTCAATGATTCGGACAGGATTTGATGGAAAGCGGAGTCCGGGCCTTACCGGGCGAGGCGGCCCCGCAGGTGACGGCAGGTCAACTGAAAGCGCAGGTCGGCGAGTTGCGGTCGACGGGCCGAACGCCACCGGGGCCCTCACGCGGCTGACGGACAAGACTGAAAGGAGTCAGCGGAGCGCGGCTCGTCCAACGCCCCCGGACCGCTTCCGGAGCGCGGCGGCCCGACCGCGCACGCGTACCGCAGAGGGACCGAGAAGCGCCGGATCCGGCCAGATGAGAAGAGCGCCCGGGACGTGAACCCAGGTCGCGCACGAGCGCCGACCGCCTCTCCCCGTGCCCCCACCCTCAGGAAGAGGGCCGACCCATCCGGACGGCGCTCCGCACACCCCCGGACCACCACAACGAAAAGCGACCCGGTCCACGTTTCCGTGGACCGGGTCGCCTTCATCCGGTGGGCGATACTGGGTTCGAACCAGTGACCTCTTCGGTGTGAACGAAGCGCTCTCCCACTGAGCTAATCGCCCGGACGCAGGAAGAACATTACCCCATGTCAGGGGGTGCCTCCGACCACACCCGCAATGCCCGGTGACGTCCCTGCGGGGCTCACTGGTTCTTGATGTTCCAGGGCATCTCGAAGCCGAACTTCCAGACATAGAAACCGACGAGGCCGGCCACGATCACCAGGCCGATCGACGTCAGAATGATGTTGCGGCGGCGCACCTTGGGGTCGAGGGCGCGCTGGGTGGCCTCGGTGACCTTCCGCTTGGTCCAGCGGAGCACCAGTTGGGCCCAGACGAATTCGGTCGCCCAGATCGCCATACCGCCGAAGATCACGACCCAGCCGGGGCCGGGCAGCGGAAGCATGATCACGCCCGCGACCACCACCGCCAGACCGACGATGAAGATGGCCACCTGCCAGCTCAGGTGCAGCATCCGGCGCGCTCTGACGAATTCCGGCGCACGAGATCCGAGCGGCGCCTCGTCCTTGGCCACATCGGCCTCACTGTTCGCTACGTTGGTGTCACTCTTCGTTCCGTCGGCCGCCACGGCGACCTCCCCCGTTCCGTAACTCCCCGTATCCATACGGCCAAACCCTACCGGAGGGAAACCGGTCACCGGAATGGTCGTACCTACAGAAGACGGTCTCGGCCGGATGAGCTACGAAAAGCGACGCAAAACTCCCAGAGGGGTTTACAACGGCACCGTAGGTGGCATGTCGATTTCGCCGACGTGCGAATCCCCGAGCGCACACTGAGCGAAAGGCCTTGGCGCTTATGAACACCACGGTCAGCTGCGAGCTGCACCTGCGCCTCGTTGTGTCGAGCGAGTCCTCACTGCCCGTTCCCGCGGGACTGCGGTATGACACGGCCGATCCCTACGCCGTGCACGCCACCTTCCACACCGGAGCTGAGGAAACGGTCGAATGGGTGTTCGCCCGCGACCTCCTCGCCGAGGGCCTGCACCGGCCCACCGGCACCGGTGACGTCCGTGTCTGGCCGTCGCGCAGTCACGGCCAGGGCGTCGTGTGCATCGCCCTGAGCTCCCCGGAGGGCGAAGCCCTCCTCGAAGCCCCGGCGCGGGCCCTGGAGTCCTTCCTGAAGCGCACAGACGCCGCCGTGCCGCCCGGCACGGAACACCGACACTTCGACCTCGATCAGGAGCTCTCGCACATCCTGGCGGAAAGCTAGGGCGCGAGGCCCCCAGAGTCGCCCGGCGCCGTCCACTCGGGGAGACGGCTCGGGCCAAGACAACCGAATACGGCTTCAGGCCGACCCCATCGACGCCGTCGTCGCGGACCTCCGCGCGGCGGCGTCGCCGTGCCGTGGCCGGTCGCGGGGGCCTCGGCGCGTCCCGGGGCCTCGTCCCAGGGTCAACCGGGCCCGGGCACCAATCCGCTCCCTGGCCCGTTCCGGCTGTACAGGGGCGTTCCAGGGATGCTCCAGGACGGTCCACACCGGTCCGCCGCCCCGCCGAGCCATTACCATCGGCCAGCATCGGCGGGCGCCCGCCCGACCCTCGCAGGCCAGGGAGCGAAACGTGCTGATCACCCACGACACCCGGTGTTCCCTAGACGCCGTGGTCGATCTGGTGAACACCGCGCCGGAGAACGACACGGCGACCGACGGGCTCGCGACTGTCGCGGCGCTCGCCGACTTCGTACGAAGGCACGACATCAGCGATGTCGGAGGGCTGTCGGAGTTCGACCTCGCGGCCGTGCGCAGGGTCCGTGGCCGGTTCGCGGAGGTCTTCGCCGCCCCCGACGCCGCGTCGGCCGCCTCGGTCATCAACGAGTTGGTCGCCGCGGCGGGCACCACTCCCCGTCTCACCGATCACGACGGCTACGACTGGCACGTGCACTACTTCGCGCCCGGCGCCTCGCTGACCGACCACCTCTCGGCCGACTGCGGCATGGCACTGGCCTTCTTCGTGGTCGCCGGGGAACAGGAGCGGCTGCGCCGCTGCGAGGCGCCCGACTGCAGACGCGCCTTCGTGGACCTCTCCCGCAACCGCTCGCGCCGCTACTGCGACAGCCGCACCTGCGGAAACCGCCTGCATGTGGCCGCCTACCGGGCACGCCGCAAGGAGGCGGCGGGCTGAGCAAGCCCGCCGACCCGCGGCCCGGGTGGGCGTACGGGGGCTGACGGAGCCCTCGACGGGTGACGTCAGGGGCTCCGTTTACAGCTCACAGCATCAGCAGGTCGTGCAGTGACGCCATGAGCAGCAGGCAGCCGATCACCGCTAGGAAGATCATCAGCGGTGGCTGGGAGAGCGCGAAGAGACAACCTCGTCGCTCCTCTGGCGGGGCGGCGGTGTCGCTCTGTGTTGTGTCCAGCATCTCGCCGCGATGATGACGCAGCGGAGCCCCTCCGCGCGATCAACCCACCCGGAATGACGGAGAGTTCGCCAATATCCACAACGTACGGAGCGAACGTGATCATTTTGGCGTCGCTGCCCGACCTTCTGTGTCGTTTCAGTCCGTGCCCCCTCGAGGCGGCCGGAGGCCGTGCCGGCGCGGTCAGATGCCGTGCTTCTTCAGGATCGCCTCGATGTCGCTGAAGTCGTCCGCGCCGGAGGCGCCGGAACCCGCCGACCGAGGTGCCGCCGCCGGGCGGGCAGCCGGCCGGGCGCCCTGGCCCAGTGAGGGGGCCGAGGCCGTCGGGGCTATCGCCTCGGTGCGGGAGGCCTTGGCCTCCTTGCGCTCCTTGCCGGTGACCCCTCGGCGCCGCTCCACGGCGCGGGTGGTCATGAACAGGAACCAGGCGGCGCCGAGCACACCGAAACCGGCCCACGCGGTCGGGCTGAACGCGGTGTCGGCCACCCACTCGACGACTCCGGTCATCACCAGGCCGAGCGGCACGAGCGAGTAGGCGGCGATTCGGGTCGCCCGGAGGAAGCGCTTCCGATACGCCGTGATCGCGGCGATGCCCAGGCCTGCCGCTGCGACGGCGGCACAGACTGTCTCGGCAATCATCCGGTCCTCCAGGCGGTGCTCGGTCGGGCGTTCGTGTTGCGTCCCTTCCATCCTGCACCGCCACGCGTCCGATATGCCATGGTCCGGGGAGACCTCAGGGAGATCTCCGGGTCGTCTCGGGGTCGGGGCACCGCCGCGGGCCGCACTCGGCCGACGTCCGGCGTGGGCCGGGAAGCTGGGAGACTGATCCCATGAGCGACTCCTCCCCCGTGCCGTCCGCCGTCGTCCTGGACGTCTGGTGCGAACTCCAGTGTCCCGACTGCCGCGACGCCCTCGGCGACATCCGCGCGCTGCGGGCCCGCTACGGCGACCGGCTCGACGTACGTCTGCGGCACTTCCCGTTGGAGAAGCACAAGCACGCCTTCGCCGCCGCGCAGGCCGCCGAGGAGGCCGCGGAGCAGGGACAGGCGTGGCCGTACGTCGAGGCCGTGCTCGGCCGGGTCGAGGAGCTGGGCCGGGCCGGGGAGCCGTTCCTCGTGGAGGCGGCCCGTGAACTCGGTCTGGATGCCGAGGAGTTCGACACGGCGCTGATCGACGGACGGCACATCCTGATCGTCGACGCCGACCAGGCCGAGGGCAAGGCGATCGGTGTGACCGGCACGCCCACGTACGTCATCGGCGGCGAGCGTCTCGACGGCGGCAAGAGCCAGGCGGGGCTGCGCGAGCGGATCGAGGAGATCGCCGACCGCCTGCTGGCCGAGAGCACCTGACCAGCGGGGCCGTCGGCAGCGGCTGTCGGTCGGCGACCACCGGGGCCGTCGGTCGGCTGTCGTGAACCGGCTCGCAGTGCCGCCCCGGAGCCGTCGGGTGAAAGGGGCGACGGCGAGCAGCGGGCGGAGAGGGGTGGAGGGCGAGCCTCGTGCCCCATGAACGTCGCAGACCTCGTGCCCCAGAGAGGTCGCGGACCTCGTGCGCCACGGAAGTCGCGGACCCTCGTGGCCCACGGAGGTCAGAGCAGCGGCTTGGAGAGGTGGTAGGCGGTCGTCTCGTAGCCGAGGGACTCGTAGAGGCATTCGGCCCGGAAGTTACCGGCGAAGACGTTGAGCGCGATGGCGGGCTTCCCGGCCGCGATCGCCTGGGCCTCGGCCAGCAGCATGAGCGTACGGCCGTGTCCCCTGCCCCGGTGGGCGGCGTCCGCCTCCACGTCGTACACGAAGGCCTTGTCGTCGGTCAGCCACAGCCACAGCGCGCCGACTCTCGTGCCCTCGTGCTCCAGCACGCTGCACAGGTTGTTCGCGGAGGCCACTCCCTGCGGGAGGCAGCGCTCGTAGTCCAGCGCGGCCTTCGCGTACGCCTCCGCCTCGGGCATGCCACGGGTGATCCAGTCCTGGGCGTAGCCCTCCAGCCCGGCTTCCTTCCACGGCCCGTACTCGGCCTCGGTCATGGGCCTGCCCCTGCTGCCCTCGGGCAGTTCGGGCGGGGTGGTCCCGAGGGCCTTGCTCATGCCCCGGTTGCGCAGGACATAACCGAGCGCCTGGGCCAGCCGCAGGGCGGGCTCGGCGTCGGCCGGGACGGACACCTCGATGCGCCGGCAGCCCCAGCCGCGGGCCACCTCCTCGGCGGCGAGCGCCGCCACGGTGGCCCGGCCGCGCCGCCGGTCCGGTTCGTCGATCCGCAGGTCCAGGATCCGCGCGGCCGTGGACCCCGGGTCGGGGCGCGTGCCGAGGTGTATCTCGCCGACGGGGCGGCTGTTGACACACACCTGGTAGCGACGCGAGCGCGTCCCGTCGGCGGCGTGCTGAAGCGGCTCGATGGGCCGCAGGGTGGTGGTCATCAGGGGTGTTCTACCCGCTGCAGCGCGTCGAGTCTGCCGAATATCTTCGGCATTCACGGGTCCGGATCGGGTCCGGATCAGGTCCGGATCACGGGGGGCCGGTTCACGGGTCCAGGTCGTCGCCCGACCGCTCGTCGAAGACGCGCATCGCCTTGGCCGTCACCGGGCCCGGGGTGGCCGACAGCTCGCGGGCGTCGACGCGGTGCACCGACTGCACGTCGCGCAGGCTCGACGTCAGGAAGACCTCGTCGGCGTGTTCCAGGACGTCCAGCGGCAGGTCGGTCTCGCGGGCTCCGGTCCACTCGACGACGAGGGCGCGGGTGATACCCGCGAGGCAGCCGGAGGCGACCGGCGGGGTGTGGATCTCGCCGTCGAGGACGACGAAGACGTTGGAGCCCGTGCCCTCGCAGAGCCGGCCCACCGTGTTGGCGAACAGCGCCTCGGTGGCGCCCTGTTCGTGGGCGCGGGCGAGGGCGACGACGTTCTCGGCGTACGAGGTCGTCTTCAGGCCGGTGAGGGCGCCGCGCTCGTTGCGGGTCCAGGGGACGGTGATCGTGGCGGTGGAGTCGGCCCGCCGGGCGGTCTCGCCGAGGGCGACGACGAGGGTCGGGCCGTGGTCGCCGCGGTCGGAGCCGAGCGGGGAGAGGCCGCCGGTGTAGGTGATGCGCAGTCGGCCGAGCGCGACCGGTTCGGCCTCCAGGACGGCGGTGCAGGCGCGGCGCACCTCGTCGAGGTCGGGCTCGGGCAGACCGAGTCCGCGGGCCGAGCGGGTCAACCGGTCGAGGTGGCGGGTCAGCGCGAACGGCCGGCCCCCGACCGCCTTCACGGTCTCGAAGACACCGTCGCCCACGGTCAGTCCGTGGTCGAGGACGGAGACACGGGCGGAGTCGATGTCCTGCAGTCCGCCGTCGAGCCAGATCTTCACGTAAGGGTCCTCCCACTCGCCTCGTACATTCCCGACGCTACCGCGAGCAGCCGGCTGGCCTTCAGCTCGGTTTCGCGCCACTCCGCCTCGGGGTCCGATCCCCAGGTGATGCCCGCACCCGTGCCGAAGCGCAGTTCGCCCGCCACTCGGTCGATCCAGAAGGTGCGGATGCCGACGGCCAGCTCCGCCGTGCCCCGGTCGGCGTCGACCCAGCCGACGCCCCCGCAGTACGGGCCGCGCGGGGCGGTCTCCAGGGCGTCGATGATCCGCAGGGCGCTCGACTTGGGCGCTCCGGTGACGGAACCGGGCGGGAAGGCGGCGGCGAGCAGTTCAGGCCAGCCGGTGCCGTCACGCAGGTCACCTCGCACCAACGACACCAGATGCACCAGCCCCGGATGCTTCTCGACCACGCAGAGGTCGGGGACGGTCACGGTGCCGGTGGCGCAGACCTGCCCGATGTCGTTGCGGACCAGGTCGACGATCATCACGTTCTCGGCGTAGTCCTTCTCCAGGAGGTCCGCCTCGGTGCGTCCGGTGCCCTTGATCGGGCCGGACTCGACGACACGGCCGTCGCGGCGCAGGAAGAGTTCGGGTGAGGCGGTGGCGATCTCGACGCCGTACACCGGGAGGCGAATCGTTCCTGCAAAGGGGGCCGGATTGCCCCGGGCCAGCAGCGCGGTCAGGGCGTCCACGTCGGCGTCCGGCGCGACGGGCGCCGACAGCACGCGGCAGAGGTTCGCCTGGTACACCTCGCCGGCCGCGATGTGCTCCCGGATCCGGCGCACGCCCGCCGTGTACGCGGCGCGGTCGAGCGAGGACGTCCAGTCGTCGGGGCGCGGCCCGCGCCACTCCCCCGGCACCGGGGCCGGCGCGGTTTCGCGACGTACGTCACTGAAGCGCGCGCACACGAGACCGCCCTCGTAGTCCGCGCACACGGCCCAGAAGCCGGAGGAGTCCAGGGCCGCGGCGTCGCTGGTCACATCGGTGAGACCGGTGGCCACGAGGTTGCCGAAGCGGGCGAGCGGAGGGAGGTCGGGCACGCAGTCGAGTCTAGGACGGGTGCCCCGCGGGCGGGCCCGGCCGGGTCCCGGACTGGACGCACCGCAGCACGCTGCACAAACGCGTTTTTGTACTGGCCCCGGAATCCGCTAGAGTTCAACTCGTCGCCGGGACGCGGAAGCGAATCGGAAACGACAAGCGGACGTAGCTCAGTTGGTAGAGCGCAACCTTGCCAAGGTTGAGGTCGCCAGTTCGAACCTGGTCGTCCGCTCGCAGGAACGTGGGGGATCTTCACTGACCCCCGCACTCCTGGTGGAGTGGCCGAGAGGCGAGGCAACGGCCTGCAAAGCCGTCTACACGGGTTCAAATCCCGTCTCCACCTCCAAGGACGATTAGCTCAGCGGGAGAGCGCTTCCCTGACACGGAAGAGGTCACTGGTTCAATCCCAGTATCGTCCACTGAGGCCTGAGGGCTTCCGGAGCCGTACGGCTTCGATCCCGCGCGATTAGCTCAGCGGGAGAGCGCTTCCCTGACACGGAAGAGGTCACTGGTTCAATCCCAGTATCGCGCACGCAAGATCCACAATCCCCGGGCTGTGATCCCGAGGACGATTAGCTCAGCGGGAGAGCGCTTCCCTGACACGGAAGAGGTCACTGGTTCAATCCCAGTATCGTCCACTCGCACCGAGCCCCCGGCCGTCTCGTACGGTCGGGGGCTTCGTCGTGCGGGCGAGGGGCGCGGATACGCCCCGCGCGCCTCAGCTGGAGAACAGCATGTGGCCGAAGCCCCGGTTGTGGTGGCCGTGGTGGCCGCCGTGGTGCCCACCATGGTGACCGCCGTGCGGAGCGCCCCAGGCCGGGGCGTTGTGGCCGCCGCCCGCCGGGTACTGCGGGGCGGCCGGCGGCGGGGGCACGCCGGGGCCGCCCGCCCACTGGCCCTCCAGCCGGGTCAGCGCCTCCAGCTCGCCGTAGTCGAGGAAGATCCCGCGACAGCCGCTGCACTGCTCGATCTGGACGCCATTGCGGTTGTAGGTGTGCATCGGCGCATGGCACTTCGGACACTGCATGTGCATGGTTCGGGTCAACTCCTCGCCGTTCGGTCCTGCT
Organism: Streptomyces sp. SP18BB07; assembly: GCF_036322545.1. NCBI lineage: Bacteria > Bacillati > Actinomycetota > Actinomycetes > Kitasatosporales > Streptomycetaceae > Streptomyces > Streptomyces sp. SP18BB07. Next base: position 26,248 of record NZ_JAQYWT010000289.1, on the reverse strand, counting down.
TCGCGTTACGCCAGGACAGACACTGTCCGGCTGCGGTCGGTTGCACCCTACTTCGGGAAAGGCTCCACCAACTCCGGCGGGATGCTTCCCATTCGGTCACAAGCGTCCACAACGGACTGCTGCGCGTCGTCGAGAGGGTGTCCGGAGGCGGTGGACTTCGCGATCGCCAGGGCCGCGGTCTGCACGGTGAGTGCGCGGGCCGGCACGTCCAGTACGGGCCAGGGGTCGCCGTGTGCGGGGAGCGCGGGGCCGTCGGCGCTCCGGTACGCGGTGAGGAAGCGGGTCCAGTCGTCGGGGTGCAGGAGGCCGCAGGCGTACCAGGCAGCCGGGCGGGCGAGGTCCCAGGTGGGGACGCCCACGCCCAGGTCGTCGACGTCGATGAGGCGCCAGGGGCCGGTGGTCGCGGGATGGCGGACCAGTTGGCCGAGGTGCAGATCGCCGTGGCAGAGGGTGGTCGTGTCCGGCATGGGGGCCTCGGACCTGGCCCAGGCGGGGAGGGTGCGCCAGGCGCGGAGTATCGGTGCCGTGGCGGGGTGGTGGGGAGCCGCGGCTTCCAGGCGGGCGACGGCCTGGGCGGCCTTGGCCGGGCCGCGCATGGGGGGCAGGCCCGGGAGTGGGGGCTGCCGGTGGAGACGGGCGAGGAGGGTGGCCGCCTCCTCCCAGGGGGCGGCCTCCGGGGTGTCGGGGTCCACGGGGGTGCCGTACGGCCAGAACGTGACGAGGCGGTCGTGGAGGGGGGTGGGGGTGGTGTCGAGGGGCGCCAGGAGGGTGTCGGGGTGGGAGGCGGCGACGGTCAGGCGGAGGGTCAGGTGGGTGGCGTCCGTGTGGGGGGCGTGCGCCTTGGCGACGGCGTTCGCGTGGCGGACGACCGTGCCGTCGGCGCGTTCCGCGAGGACCGTGTCGGGGTGGGCGCAGAGGGTGGATTCCGGGTGAGCCGTGCCGCGTAGTTTCGCCTTGAGGGCGGGGAGTACGGCGGGGTCCGGGTCGGTGGTGGTGGTCATGGGTCCCCCCGTGTTGGCGTACGGCGCTGGCGTCGAGCCTACGTTTCGGGTGCGCCTTGCCGGGGTCGGCCGGGGGGAGGTTCCGCTGCTCGGCGGTTACGAGGGGCCGCCTGCGCCCATCCGTGCCGCCCCAGCGGCACGATTGCCCGCAGTCAGGGGGAACGAGGGGAGCAGCAGGGTACGGCCGGCGCCTGGTCTGATGAGGGTGATGGCGCGCACGACAACGCCCGCGCAGCTCCCCAGCTGCGCGGGCGTTTATTTGCCGTCCGCCGCACCCCCGTCCCCACGGGGTTTCATGGATGGATGTCCCCGCCCGGACCGCTCTTCCGGGCCTGGGGTCGCCGCTCAGCGCCCCAGCATCACACCCACGGACGACGCCTGTGTGACCACTGCTTCCCAGCCGCCGAAGGCGTACACGAGCAGGGCCGCCAGCGGGAGGACCATCGCGGTCGCCACCAAGGGGTGGCGACGACCCGGACGGCGGTCGGCGGCGAACGTCCTGCGCTCCCGTGTGCGGATCGCGGTCCGCGGTGCCGTGTGGGCCATGGTCCCTCCTCTGACCTTCTCGTCGGTCTTGCGTTGTGGTTGGCAGCGGCGGGTGTCTGACCTCGGGGGACGAGTGCTGCACCCGCCGCTTGACCTCAAATCTAGGCGCGCGGCCCCTCCGGGTCGTCATGCCCTCGTACCGATTGCCGGGCCTCCCCGAGGATGAGCGGTGACCTGCGATGTACTCCCCAGGGTGGAGACGGGGTCCTAGGTCTCGGGGTCTTCCCGGAAGGGACGTCCGGTCTGCCCCCTGTTGTCACTCGGTCGTCACGCCGACCGCTCCGAGCCGTCCTCGCGGGGCACCGGCTGTTCGACCAGGGCCAGGACCCTGTTCGCCATGAACCTGGCCGTTCGTACCACCGTTCCATTGCGGGTGACTTCGCTCACTTCCACTACACCTCGGCGTACCGCTGTCTCCACCCGGCGGCCCGCCCTGCTCGCGATCACCTCGTAGGTGCGCGTCGTGTCCCCGGCGTCGACGACTATCTCCACACGGTCACCCTTCACGGGTTCAATCCCCCTTCTCTGGCGGGTGGTTGGGATCACAGGCAGCCCAACACCGGCCCGAACTCCTGTTCCCTGACCACCCTTCAAGTTTCCCACCCGGCACTGACAATCGATCGGGTCGTGAGGGCGCGGCCTCTGCGCACGCCCGGCCGTGGAAACGTAAGCTGTGGCTCGTCAGACGGAACGGGCAGCGGGGATGAACATGGCGATGATGCGCCTGAGGCGCGAGGACCCGCGCGTCGTCGGCTCGTTCAGGATCCACAGACGGCTCGGCGCGGGCGGGATGGGCGTCGTCTACCTGGGCTCCGACCGGCGGGGACAGCGTGTCGCGCTCAAGGTGATCCGGCCGGATCTGGCGGAGGACCAGGAGTTCCGGTCGCGGTTCGCGCGTGAGGTGTCGGCGGCGCGGCGGATCAGGGGCGGGTGCACGGCCCGGCTGGTCGCCGCCGATCTGGAGGCGGACCGTCCGTGGTTCGCCACGCAGTACGTGCCGGGGCCCTCGCTGCACGACAAGATCGCCGAGGAGGGACCCATGTCGGCCGCCGACGTGGCCGCCGTCGGTGCCGCCCTCTCCGAGGGGCTCGTGGCCGTGCACGAGGCCGGGGTCGTACACCGGGACCTGAAGCCGTCCAACATCCTGCTGTCCCCGAAGGGGCCGCGGATCATCGACTTCGGCATCGCCTGGGCGACCGGGGCCTCCACCCTGACCCATGTCGGCACCGCCGTGGGGTCGCCCGGGTTCCTCGCGCCCGAGCAGGTGCGTGGCGCCGCGGTCACACCGGCCACGGACGTCTTCTCCCTCGGGGCCACGCTCGCCTACGCGGCGACCGCCGACTCGCCCTTCGGACAAGGCAGTTCGGAGGTCATGCTCTACCGGGTGGTGCACGAGGAGCCGCAGCTGCGCGGGGTGCCCGACGCTCTGGCCCCCCTGGTGCGCGCCTGTCTGGCGAAGGACCCGGACGAGCGGCCCAGCACGCTGCAACTGTCGCTGCGGCTCAAGGAGATCGCCGCCCGTGAGGCGCAGGGGCTGGCCGATGTACGGCCGCCCGCGCCGCGCGGTGATCCGGACCGGCCCTCCGGGCGGCTCGCGGAGCAGTACGTCGAGCAGCGCACGTTGCGGCAGCCGCCGGAGACCCGTCGGGCGCAGCCCGGTGCGGCGGGAACGCCGTTGCCCCGGACCGGGGGCGGATCCCGGACCGGTGGGGGCGGCGCTTCGCGGACCGGGGGCGGTTCCCGGCCGGGGGCGCGGCCCGCGCCCGCCCGCAACACCTCGGGGTCCGGGAAGCGGCCCGCTCCGCGCAGTGGGGCGGGGCGGTCAGGGCACAGGACCAACGGGACCGGGCGGCGGCCCGCCAATCCTCGGTTGCTGCGGCAGCGGATCTTCGTGTTCGTCGTGGTGACCTTGCTGGCCGCGCTCGGGATCGCCACGGCGCAGGGGTGTCAGGGGCCGCCGCGGGGGCTCGGCGGGGACGGCCTTCGGCCGGAGCGGGCGGTTGTGGAGTTGCGCGGCGACTGACGGTCAGTCAGTCGGCGACGGCGCCACGAGCGACACCGACAGGGCTCGGGACCACTTCCCAGTTGTTCGCTGCGGGTTGTGGAGGGCTCGTCGCGCAGTTCCCCGCGCCCCTTACGGGGCTCCCCGGCTTACGGGGCCGGGCGGCCCGTTGCCACCGCGTAGAAGGCGACCGCCGCCGCCGCGCCCACGTTGAGGGAGTCGACTCCGTGGGCCATGGGGATGCGGACCCATTCGTCGGCGGACATCAGGGCCTTGGTGGAGAGGCCGTCGCCCTCGGCACCGAGCATGAGGGCCACCCGGTCCATACGGTGCGGGGCGGCCTCGTCGAGGGACTTCGCCTTCTCGTCCGGGGTGAGGGCGAGCAGGGTGAAGCCCGCGTCGCGGACCGCGTCGAGGCCCTTGGGCCAGGTGTCGAGACGGGCGTACGGGACGGAGAAGACCGCGCCCATGGAGACCTTGACGCTACGGCGGTAGAGCGGGTCGGCGCAGTCCGGGGAGAGCAGGACCGCGTCCATGCCGAGGGCGGCGGCCGAGCGGAAGATCGCGCCGATGTTGGTGTGGTCGTTGACCGACTCCATGATCACGACCCGGCGGGCGACCGCCAGGAGCTGGTCGGCCGTCGGCAGGGGCCTGCGCTGCATGGAGGCGAGGGCGCCCCGGTGGACGTGGTAGCCGGTGACCTGTTCGGCGAGTTCGGGGCTGACCGCGTAGACGGGGGCCGGGAGTTCGTCGATGACGTCGCGCATGACGTCGACCCACTTCGCCGAGAGCAGCATCGAGCGCATCTCGTAGCCGGCTTCCTTGGCCCGTCTGATGACCTTCTCGCCCTCGGCGATGAAGAGGCCCTCGGCGGGTTCGCGCCTGCGGCGCAGCTCCACGTCGGTCAGGCCGGTGTAGTCGCGCAGGCGCGGGTCGTCGGGGTCCTCAACGGTGATGAGATCGGCCACAGGGTGATACTGCCTTGTCCTGGGTGTGGTGCCAACGGCTTGGGACGGGTTGGGTTACCGGTGGTTACGGTTCCGCTCCGCTACGGTCCGGGGGGCGTCCCCCGGGAGTCACGCGTCCGTCCCGGGCCCCACCTTCACGACCTCGCCGATGACGATGACCGCCGGCGGCTTGACCTCCCGCGTCCGCACGGTCTCGGCGACCGTGGCGAGCGTCGCGTCGACCCGGCGCTGGGCGGCCGTGGTGCCCTCCTGGATCAGGGCGACCGGGGTGTCCGGGGACTTGCCGTTCGCCACCAGGGTCTCGGCGATCCGGCCGATCTTGTCGACGCCCATGAGGATCACGAGGGTGCCGGTGAGGCGGGCGAGGGCGGGCCAGTCCACCAGGGAGCGCTCGTCGTCGGGGGCCACATGGCCGCTGACCACGGTGAACTCGTGGGCGACGCCCCGGTGGGTGACCGGGATACCGGCCGCGCTCGGCACGGAGATCGAGCTGGAGATGCCGGGGACGACCGTGCAGGGGATGCCGGCCTCGGCGAGGGCCTGGAGCTCCTCCATGCCGCGACCGAAGACGTACGGGTCACCGCCCTTGAGGCGGACGACCGACTTGCCCTGCTTGGCGTGCTCGATCAGCGCGTTGTTGATGGCCTCCTGCGCCATGAAACGGCCGTACGGGATCTTCGCGGCGTCGATCACCTCGACGTGCGGCGGGAGTTCGGCGAGGAGGTCGCGGGGGCCGAGGCGGTCGGCGATGACGACGTCGGCCTCGGCGAGGAGTCGACGGCCCCGCACGGTGATGAGGTCCGGGTCACCGGGGCCACCGCCGACCAGGGAGACGCCGGGGGTGCGGGTGCGGTGGTGGGGGGCGACGAGGGTGCCGTCGCGCAGGCCCTCGACGACCGCGTCGCGGATGGCGGCGGTGTGGCGGGGGTCGCGGCCCTCGGCGCGGGCGGTGAGGACGGCGACCGTGACGCCCTCGCTGTGGCCGGTCGCCGGGGTCCAGGCGGTGGCCTCCTCGGCGCTGTCGGAGCGCACGCACCAGATGCGGTGGCGCTCCGCCTCGGCGGACGCGCGGGCGTTCGCCTCCGGGTCGCCGGTGGCGATCAGGACGTACCAGGCCTCGGCCAGGTCGCCCTCCGCGTAGCGGCGCTTCTCCCAGGTCAGCTCGCCCGCGTCCACCATCGCCTCCACGGACGGGGTCGCCGACGGGGAGACGAGGACGATGTCGGCGCCGGCCGCGATGAGGGCGGGGAGGCGGCGTTGGGCGACCTGGCCGCCGCCGATGACGACCACTCGGCGGCCGGCGAGGCGGAGGCCTACGGGGTAGGCGGGGTGTTCGGCCATGAGGGTGCGGCTCCTCTTGCGGCGGCGGTGCGGTGGGGGCGCTGCGGCTTTGGAGCGGCCCTGACGTGGAATTTTAGGCTGCGGGTCCGGTGGGTGGCTGAGGTGGGTGCGGTTCCTTTCCCCAGCCCCACCCCTTCCCGAAACCGGGGCGCTCCCCCCGGGCCCCCGAACGTGCGGGCGGGTGGGCCGGGGGGCGGGTGGGCACAGCCTGAGCCGGGGCGGAGAAGAACCCGGTGTCCCCTCCCCCTGCTTGCTTCTCCTACTTCTCGGTTACCCCCGCCGAGTCGAACGTCGCCACCTCGTGCATCGCTCTGGCCGCGCTCTGGACGACCGGGAGGGCGAGGAGGGCGCCGGTGCCCTCGCCGAGGCGGAGGTCGAGGTCGACCAGCGGGCGCAGGCCCAGCTTCTGGAGGGCGGCGACGTGGCCCGGTTCGGCGCTGCGGTGGCCCGCGATGCACGCGGCGAGGACCTCGGGGGCGATGGCGCGGGCCACCAGGGCTGCGGCGCCGGCGCTGACGCCGTCGAGGATCACCGGCGTACGGAGGGAGGCCCCGCCGAGGAGGAGGCCGACGATGGCGGCGTGTTCGAAGCCGCCGATGGCCGCCAGGACGCCGATGGGGTCGGCGGGGTCCGGCTGGTGGAGTTCGATGGCCCGGCGGACGACCTCGGTCTTGCGGGCAAGGGTCTCGTCGTTGATGCCGGTGCCCCGGCCGGTGACCTCGGCGGGGTCCGCGCCGGTGAAGACGGCGATCAGGGCGGCCGAGGCCGTGGTGTTGGCGATGCCCATCTCGCCCGTGAGCAGGGCCTTGTTACCGGCCGCCACCAGGTCGCGGGCGGTCTCGATACCCACCTCGATGGCCTGCTTGGCCTCCTCGCGGGTCATCGCGGGGCCGGTGGTCATGTCGGACGTACCGGCGCGGACCTTGCGCGGCAGCAGCCCGGGGGTGGCCGGGAGGTCGCTCGCCACGCCCACGTCGACGACGCAGACCTCGGCGCCCACCTGGGCGGCGAAGGCGTTGCAGACCGCTCCCCCGCCGAGGAAGTTGGCGACCATCTGGGCCGTCACCTCCTGCGGCCAGGGGGTGACGCCCTGGGCGTGGACACCGTGGTCACCGGCGAAGATCGCGACGGCCGCAGGTTCCGGGATCGGCGGCGGGCACTGGCGGGACAGCCCGGACAGCTGGGCGGAGATGATCTCCAGCATGCCGAGCGCGCCGGCCGGCTTGGTCATGCGCTTCTGCCGCTCCCACGCCTCGCCGAGCGCCTTGGCGTCCAGCGGGCGGATCCCGGCGACCGTCTCGGCGAGCAGGTCGTGCGGCTCGGCGCCGGGCAGGGCGCGGCGGCCGTACGTCTCCTCGTGGACGACCCAGGACAGCGGGCGGCGCTTGGCCCAGCCCGCCTGCATCAGCTCGGGCTCCTCCGGGAACTCGTCGACGTATCCCACGCACAGGTACGCCACGACCTCCAGGTGTTCGGGCAGGCCGAGGGTGCGGACCATCTCGCGCTCGTCGAAGAAGCTGACCCAGCCGACGCCGAGGCCCTCGGCGCGTGCGGCGAGCCAGAGGTTCTCGACCGCGAGGGCGGAGGAGTAGGGGGCCATCTGGGGCTGGGTGTGGCGGCCCAGGGTGTGGCGGCCGCCGCGGGTCGGGTCGGCGGTGACGACGATGTTCACCGGGGTGTCGAGGATGGCCTCGATCTTCAGTTCCTTGAACTGCTTCGCCCGGCCCTTCGGCAGCGACTTCGCGTACGCCTCGCGCTGGCGCTGGGCCAGTTCGTGCATCGTGCGGCGCGTCTCGGCCGAGCGGATGACCACGAAGTCCCAGGGCTGCGAGTGGCCGACGGAGGGTGCCGTGTGGGCGGCCTCCAGGACGCGCAGCAGCACGTCGTGCGGGATCGGGTCGTCGCGGAAGCCGTTGCGGATGTCGCGGCGCTCGCGCATGACCTTCAGGACGGCCTCGCGCTCGGCGTCGTCGTAGGGGGGCGCGGCCGGGCCCGCGGGCCTCCGTACGTCGTCCCTCACGTCTTCGGGTGCTTCGTCCACCGGGGCCGTGCTCTCTTCGGCTGCTGATTCCACTGCTTCTGTTTCCGGCACCGCCGTCTCGCCGTCCTCCTGGTCGGCGGCCCTGGTGTCGAGGTCCTCGGCGTTCTGGACGACGTCCGGGTGGGCGTCGGCCGCCGCCGCGAGCGGCTGCGGTACGACGATCGTCTCGGCCTCGGAGTCACGAGGGGCGGGAACCATGATCACGTGCTCGCCCTCCGCCTCCGTCAGGCCTTCGGCCGCGTCCGTCTGCCCCTCGGCCGCCGGGAACTCGGCGGGGGCGGGCGTCGACCCGTCCACGGGGAGCGCCGAAACCACCATCCCCTGGGGCGGGGTCGGGGCCGACTGTGCGGCGGTCGGCATGGGGCCGTCGGTGGGCACGGGCCGGCTCGCCGGCTGCTCGGCGTCACCCTCGGGGGCGGGCGCGGGCTCCTGGGAGGTCACCGCGAGGGGCTGGGCGTCGGCGTCGGGCTCGGCCGGGGTCTGGATGACGGCGCCCTGTGGGGCGTCGACCTGGGCGGCCGGGGCCGCCGGGGCGTCTGCGGCGAGGGGCTCGGCTGCCGAGGGGTCCACGGGGGCCGCGTCCACAGGGGCCGGGTCGGCCGTGGGGGCGGCCTGGCCGGCGGGAGTCGGGGACTCGCCCGTCAACTCGTCGGCGGGGGCGGGCTCTTGGGCGTTCGCTCCGTCGGTCGGCTGGGCTGCCGCGCCAGCATCCGTGGCCCCGGGCTCGACGATGGCGTCGGGGGTGAGGGGCTGGGAGGGCTCCGGCTGCGAGGGGGTCCCGGTGGCCTGTGCCGCCGCGACCTGGTCCTGCTCCTGAGCGGGGTCCTGAGGGGTCTCGTCCTGGCCGTGCGCCTGGGTCACCGTGTCCGCGACAGGTGCGTCCGGCTCGGAGGCCTGCGGGTCCTGGACCGTGGGGTGTTGCCCCGGCTGGTCGGTCTCCGTCGGCTGGACGCCCTCGGCAAGGGCCTCGGGCATGGGCTGAGCGGTCTCCGCCGCGAGGGCCTCCGCGGTCGGAGCCTCGGCCGCCTCCGCTTCCGCCCGCTGGGGCTCCTCGGCGGCCGGGGTTTCCGACGGCTGGGGGCCCTGCGCGGGCACGGTGTCCGGGGCGGGTGCCGGTGGGACCTCGACGGTCTGCTCGGTCGGGGACGCGGTGGCGGTCTCCTCGTTCGGCGCGGCGGTCGCGGTCTGCGGGTCCGGTACGTCGGCGGAGGCCTGCTCATCGGCCACGGTGGACGGCGTCTGCTGCTCGGCAACGGCGGGGGCCTGCTCGGCGCCCTCTGCGGCAGTGGGCGGCACCAGGTCGGCCTGCGCGGAGGCGGCCCCGGTCAGGGCGTCGGGCTGCGCCGGTACGGCAACCTCGGCAACCTCGGCGGGCTGGACGGGTGCGGCGGCGTCGAGTGGGGTGGCGGTCCCCGCCTCCTGCCCGACCTGGGGGACGTCCTGCGCCTCGGTGGTGGACTGAGCCGCGATCGGCTCGGGGTCCTGGGCTGCCGGGGGGAAGGGCGTCGTGTCCGGTGCCTGCGCGGCCTCGGCGGGCGCCGCTGCCGCTTCAGGGGCCGGGGATGCCTGGGTGGGGTCCTGGGCCTCGGCGGGCTGGTCCACGGCAGCCGCGGCGGCCGGCGCTGGCTGCGGTACCCCGGCGTCCGGAGCCTGGGCGGCCTCCTCGGCGGCAACGGCCCCGGTCCCGGCCGTCTCCGGTGCCGTGGGCTCCGTAGCGGCGGACTCGGGGGCCGGGACGGCGGACTCGGGGGCCGGGAGCTGATCGGTGACCGGCGCTTCGGCGGCCGCCTGGACCTGAGCGGCCTCGACGGCAACCGGCGCCTCGGTCGGCTGCGGGGCCTCGACGGGCTGCGGGGCCTCGGCCTCGACAGCGGCCGGCGTCTGGGCTGTCTGCGGGACCTCGGCGGTCGCGGCCTCGACCTCGGCGGCGGGCGCTTCGGCCGCCTCCGGGAGCTGCTCCTCCACGGCACCGGGCGCATCCGCGACCTCCGGGGCCTGGAAATGCGCCGCGACCGGGGTCCCGACCGCGTCCGGGGCGCGGAACTGCGCGACCGCGGCCTCCTGGGCCAGGGCGTAGGCGGCGTCCTGCGCCTGGTGGAGGGCCTCGAGGTCCTGGATCTCCTCCGGGGCCTCCGCGGTCTGCGGAGCCTGCGCCGCCAGGGATGCCTCGGCCACGGCCACGGCGAGGTGGGCCTCCTGCGGAGCGACCGTTTCTGCAGCCGCTCCCCCTGCGTCGACTCCCGGCGCGGGAGCGGCCTGGGCCGGGGCTCCGACCCACTGGGACACGGGCTGCGGAGGTACGTCGAGGTACTCCGGACCGGTGGTGGACGGACCGGGGTGGCGTGCGGCACCGGGCGGTACGGGGGCGCCGGCCGGGCCCCGGTCGGCGAGGGAGCGGACCGGGCTGGCGGAGGCGTCGGGCGTCGGCGGGCCGAGGTGCAGCGGGCGGCGGGCCACCGGCGGCTGCGGGACGGGCGTCGCGACGGGGGTGCGGACGGCGCTGAGGTCGTGCGAGCCGCTGTCGCGGCCGGACATCTCGTGCGGGCCCGGCTCGTGGACGACGGGCTCGTGGACGACCTGGACGACGGGCTCGGGGGCGGGCGGCGGCATCTCGTTGCCCCACGCGCCCTGGGCGCCCGGCAGCAGAAGGTCCTCGTCCTCGGCGGCGGTCTCGGAGAGGTAGGTGTACGCACCCGGCGCAGGGACGCCCGGCTGCTCCACCATGCCTGCGCTCTCCGGCTGTCCCTCGCCCGGGACCTGGCCGGTGTCGGTCATGCGTACCCCTCGCCCATCGGTTAGTGCCTCCATGCCAGCTGGCCCGGGAACGGCGCACCTACCGCCCCACTGCTGTGGAGAACGAGCGTGCGTGCCCAGCGGCACGTGACGACCCGCCTGCATGTCGACAAAGCCATTGAAGGGCCATTGTCGCGGTCGTCCCCCCGTCGCGACAGCTTGATCCGCGACGGTCCGCTGTGGACTGCGCCACGTTGCGCGTCCTCCCCGTTCCGCCGTACCACACACGCTCTCAAAACGGGCGCGTTTTTAGGACATTGACCGACGAAGTGCCGGGTGTCGAAGTGCGGTACGACGGTCGGCCAGCCTACCGCGCCGGTACGACAACCGGATCACAGGGAACGATCGGGCAGGGTCCCGCTGAGCAGGAACGCGACACTCCGCTCCCTCTCCGTCCAAGCCCTTGTATCGAGTTCGACGGACTGGACGAACTCGCAGCGGACCTCGTACCCGTGCTCGGTCAGGTCGCGTCCTATGCGCTCGGCGGCGGGGCGGGTGATCGCGTGCGTGACGATGCGCTGCGGGCGGCGGTCGGCGACGGCGGAGACCACCGCCGCTCCCCCGCCGCCGATGCGGACGACATCGGGTTCGGGGAGGTTCTCCAGGACGTGCGGGGCGGCGCCGTGGACCACGTGGAGCTGGACGCCGAAGCGGCGGGCGGCGAGGGTCGTACGGCCGCACGCCTCGGGGTCGCGGTCGACGGCTATGACGGCGGCGCCGGAGCGTGCCGCCTCCGTGGCGAAGGCACCGCTGCCCGAGCCGATGTCCCACACCAGGTCGCCCACCCGGGGCCCGAGGCGGGCCAGTTGGGAGGAGCGCAGCAGTTCGGCCTCGCCCTCGCCCATGACGGCGCCGTAGACACCGGAGGGCAGCGCCCAGCCGCGCGGGCCGGTGCCCGGGTCGCGGCCTGCGAGCCAGCCGCCGCCCTCGGCGGCGGTGGCGGGCCCGCCGATGGCGATGACGAGGTTGGGGTCGCGCCAGGTGCGGTCGACGGCCTTGTCGGAGCTGAGGACGGTGACCCTCTCGCGTTCCGTGCCGAGTTCCTCGCAGACCACGAAGGTGCGGTGAACTCCTTCGAGGAGGAGGCCGAGTTCGGCGGGGCCGGCGCCCGGTGAGGTGAGGACGGCGACCTTGGCGTGGGCGCGGCACACGTTGACCGCGCGGCGCAGCGTACGGCGGTGGGCGACGACCACCTGGGCGTCGTCCCAGGGCATGCCCGCGCGGGCGAAGGCGGCGGCCACGGAGGAGACACCGGGGACGACCTCGACCTCCAGGCCGAACTCGGGGGCCCGGAGGGTGCGGACGACGCCGAAGAAGCCCGGGTCGCCGTCGGCGAGGACGACGGCGGTGCCCCGGTGGCCTGCGATGCGGCGGGCGGCGAGGGCGACACTGCCGAGGCGGATGCGTTCGGCGGCCGGGGGCACCTCGGGCAGGGCGAGGTGGTGGGCCGCGCCGGCCACCAGGGTGGCGGCGGCGAGGGCGGAGCGCGCCGCGGCGGTCAGGGGGGAGCCGTCCCAGCCGATCACCGTGACCCGGTCGGCCATCGTCGTCAGTCTCCAGAGGGTCTTCGCAGGTCGTCGGATCGCCCGCTCGGGGTCCCGTGAGAGTACCTGGTGACGGGGTGGGACCCGGCGGCCGGGCGGCGGCCTCCGCGTGCCCGTGGGTTGTTCAGTTCCAGTCCGAGTAGGAGCCGAAACCACCGCTGTCGGCCAGTTCCTCGCTGACCCCCTCGATGTCCTCGGGGAGCAGGCTCCAGACGATGAAGTCCGTGCGGATCTCGGTCCAGCCGTCCTCGGCGGTGCGGGCCCTCGCTATGCAGGCGTTGCGCAGTACGCCCTCGCTGATACAGCCGATCTTCTGCGCGACCTGCTGGGAGGCGGTGTTGTCGGCGGCGGTGCGCAGCTCGATACGTTCGAACTTCTGCTCGCGGAACAGCCATTGGGCGGTCGCGAGGGCCGCTTCGGAGGCGTAGCCCTCGCCCCGCGCCCAGGGGGCGACGACGTACGACAGTTCCGTGGCTCTCACGTGCCAGTCGGTCCTGGTCAGTTGGATGACGCCGACCAGTCGCTGGGTGAGGAACTCGGTGACCGCGAGGTCGAGGCCGCGTCCGGAGGTGCGTTCGGTGGGCGCGTACTCGGTGATCCAGGTACGCGCCTCACGTTCGGTGAACGGTTGCGGGACGTCGGTCCACGCCATCACCTGTTCGTCGTTCATCATCTCGGTGAACGCCTGGATGTCGTCCTCGTCGAACGGGCGCAGAACCAACCGATCCGTGCTGATGGAGATGTCGGGAAAGGTGCTCGTCATGCGCCGCTCCGTAACCTTCGAAAACTTTGAGGGCCTGCTGAACTGCCCAGCATGCAGCATGAAAGCACTGAATCGCACCACAGGGGTCCACTCCCTGTGAGGAAGCGGACCCCATGCGTGGCGATACGCCGTATACGTACGGTCGGAATATGTACGGATCGGAAGGCGGTCAGCAGACGGATCGGAAGGCGGTCAGAAGGACGGGATGACGGAGCCATTGCTCCACTTGTCCTCGATGAACTTCCTGACCTCGTCCGAGGTGAGGAGCTTGGCGAGCTTCTTGACGCGCGGGTCGTCCTCGTTGCCCTCCTTGACGGCGAGGAAGTTGCCGTTCGGGTTGTCCTTGGCGGGCTCGACGGCGAGGGCGTCGTCGGCGGGCGACAGGTCGGCCTCCAGCGCGTAGTTGCCGTTGATCACCGCGGCGTCGACGTCGTCCAGGGAGCGCGGGGTCTGGGCCGCCTCCAGCTCCTTGAACTTGAGCTTCTTCGGGTTCTCGGTGATGTCGGCAGGGGTCGCGTCGGTGCCGACGCCGTCCTTGAGCGTGATGATCCCGGCGGAGTCCAGGAGCTTGAGGGCGCGTGCCTCGTTGACCGTGTCGTTCGGGACGGCGACGGTCGCGCCGCTCTTTAGGTCGTCCTTGCTCTTGACCTTGTTCGAGTAGAGGCCGAGCGGCTCCAGGTGCACGGTGACGACGGGCACGATGTGGGTGCCCTGCTTCTTGTTGAAGTCGTCGAGGTACGGCTGGTTCTGGAAGTAGTTGGCGTCCACGGAGCCGTCCTCGGTCGCCGTGTTCGGCAGGACGTAGTCGGTGAACTCCTTGACCTCCAGGTCGAGGCCCGCGTCCTTCGCCAGGTTGTCCTTGACGTAGTTGAGGATCTCGGCGTGCGGGGTGGGGCTGGCGGCGACGACCAGCGGGCCGCTCGTGTCGGACGCGCTGTCGGTCTTGTCCGCGCCGCAGGCGGTGAGCCCGAGGGTGAGGGCTCCGGCGGCGAGGACGGCGGTGGTGAGCTTGGCGGTGTTACGCACGAAAAGTGCCTTTCCTTTTGGGTGGAGCGGTCCCGTCTTGGGTGGGACGGGAAATCTGGGTGGCCGAGAGCGGTCAGGCCTTGGTGGCCTCGGGCGCGGTGGACTCGGCCTTGGCCCTCAACAGCCGGAGCGCCGGTGCGGGACCGGAGCGGCCGCCGCGTCGGTGCAGGGCGCGGGCCGCGTAGTCGCCGGCGAACTGGATGGCGGAGATGACGACGGCGAGGACCGCCACGGTGATCCACATCAGTTCGGTCTCGAAGCGCTGGTAGCCGTAGCGGATGGCGATGTCGCCGAGGCCGCCCGCTCCCACGGTGCCGGCCATGGCCGAGTAGCCGATGAGGGCGACGACGGTGGTCGTGGCGGAGGAGATCAGCGAGGGCAGGGACTCGGGGACGAGGACGCTGCGGACGACGGTCCAGGTGTTGCCGCCCATGGCCTGCACGGCCTCGACCAGCCCGTGGTCCACTTCGCGGACGGCCGTCTCGACGAGGCGCGCGAAGAACGGGATGGCGCCGATCGCGAGCGGCACGATGGCGGCCTCACGGCCGATGGTCGAGCCGGTGACCCAGCGGGTGAAGCCCATCAGCGCGACCATCAGGATGATGAAGGGCATCGAGCGGGCGATGTTCACGATCTGCCCGACGACCCTGTTGGCGAGGACGTTCTGCAGCAGGCCGCCCCGGTCCGTGAGGACGAGCAGGAGGCCGAGCGGGAGGCCGCCGACGACGGCGATGAGGGTGGACCAGCCGACCATGTAGAGGGTGTCCCAACACGCCTGCTCCAGCAGGGGCCGCATCTCCGACCAGGTCACTTGGCACCTTCCTTCACCGGAGTGGACGACGGCGTGGACGCCGGTGTGGACGTCGGCGCGGACGTCCCGGCGTCCCGGCCGACCACGTCGATCTGGAGGCCCTGTTCGCGCAGGAAGCCGACGGGGACCACGTTGTCCTCGTAGCGGCCGGGCAGTTCGATGCGCATCCGGCCGACCTGGAGGCCGCCGACGGTGTCGATCGCCGCGCCGAGGATCGAGATGTCGATGTTGTACGTGCGGGACAGCTGGGAGATGACCGGCTGCGTGGCGGCCTCGCCCTGGAAGGTGACGTCGAGGACGGTGCGGTCGTCGCCGGTGGCCTCACCGCCCACCGGGAAGAGCGCGGCGGCCAGTTCGGAGCCCGGGGTGGCGAGCAGTTCGCTGACCGTGCCGGACTCGACGAGGCGCCCCTTCTCCATGAGGGCGGCGGAGTCGCAGACGCTCTTCACGACGTCCATCTCGTGCGTGATGAGCAGGACGGTCAGGCCCAGCTGCCGGTTCAGGTCGCGCAGCAGCGTCAGGATCGAGCGGGTGGTCTCCGGGTCGAGGGCGCTGGTGGCCTCGTCGGAGAGGAGCACCTTCGGGTCGCCGGCGAGTGCGCGGGCGATGCCGACGCGCTGCTTCTGGCCGCCGGAGAGCTGGGCCGGGTAGGCCTTGGCCTTGTCGGCGAGGCCCACGAGGTCGAGCAGTTCCAGGGCCTTGCGGGAGCGCTCCTGGCCGGACCTGCCGAGGATTTCGAGCGGCAGCTCGACATTGTCCTGGACGGTGCGGGAGGAGAGCAGGTTGAAGTGCTGGAAGACCATGCCGATCCGGCTGCGCGCCTGCCGGAGCTGCCGGCCGGCGCGGGGCCCGCGGCCGGCCAGGGCGGTGAGGTCCTGGCCCGCCACGGTCACGGTTCCGGAGGTGGGGCGTTCGAGCAGGTTCACGCAGCGGATGAGCGAGGACTTGCCGGCGCCGGACTGGCCGATCACGCCGTACACCTCGCCCTCGCGTACATGCAGATCGACGCCGTCGAGGGCGGTGACCTCGCGGCCGCGACCTCGGTAGACCTTCGTCAGGCCCGATGTGGTGATCACTGGATTTCCGTCACTGTCGAGTGCGCGGGCGTGGGTGTGCCCGGACACGGGTGCAAGCGGTCAGGGACGCGACACGGTTCTCGCGGTGGCGAGGGAACCGGAGGAGAACTTGTGCGCGGGGAGGCTCGGTCCGTCACGCGCGGCGGCGTGCGGGGCCTTCTAGAAGGCGCACATTCGACACATACAACGAGCACCGGGCGTCATCGTCGCCTCGGTCGCAAGGGTGCGGCAGCTCGTCGTGGTCATGAGATCAGTAAATCAGATGTATGCAGCAGGCGAGAGAGGGCTGTCCGTATGGCGGACGCGCTTGAGACACATATCCGCAGGTACAGCAGGGTGCCGTCCACCCTGTGGGCATCCAGCGCTGTGGCCAAGGCCACGATTCCGGGCCCGAGGGTTCCCCGGCCCGGGGTCGGGAGCGGCAGGGAATTACGCCGTAATAGGGTCACGGCATGCTTGTTGCCCTGACGGTGACGACCGCCGTCGCCGCGCTTCTGCTCGCCGCGTGGTGCGGCTGGGCCGCGTATCGCGATCAGCCGACCAAGGACTGGCACTTCATCGGCATGGCCGTGGTGTCGGTGCTGGCCCTCGTCCAGCTGGTCGTCGGGATCGTGCAGCTGGCCCGCGGGGAGAAGGCGGAGCAGGGGACCACGATCTTCGTCTCCTACCTCCTCGGGGCGTTCGCCTGCGTCCCGGTGACCGGGTTCATGTCACTGGCCGAGCGCACCCGATGGGGCAGTGTGACCGTCGCGGCCGGCGGTGTGGTCCTCGCCGTGCTGCAGGTGCGGCTCTACGACATCTGGGGAGGCTGAGATGACCGCCACGGACGACCGGCCTCGGGACGGGAAGCGGACGCGACTCATCAGCGGGCCGGGGATGCTGCTGGTGTGGCTGTACGGCGTGATGGTCGTCGGGGCCGTCTCGCGGTCCGCCGTGCAGATCTCGACGGAGTTCGAGCACGCGCCGCTCGCGTACTCGCTGTCCGCGCTCGCCGGTGTCGTGTACGGGTTCATCACGTACTCGCTGGTGCGGGGCGGGGAGTTCGCCCGGCAGGCGGCCCTGCTGTGCTGCGCGGCCGAGCTGTTGGGTGTGCTGGTCGTGGGCACCTGGACGCTGGTCGAACCGTCCGCCTTCCCGGACGCGACCGTGTGGTCCGACTTCGGCATGGGGTACCTGTTCATCCCCGTGCTGCTACCGATCACCGCGATGTACTGGCTGAGGAAAGGCGCGCGGCAGGGGGAGGCCGCCTGAGGACGGTCAGGCGGCTGCCGGTTCGCCGTGGCCGGTCACGCAGTTCCTCGCGCCCCTTTCGGGGCGCCCCCTGTCACGCGGTCGTCGCGTACGCCTCCGCCGGCTTCTCCAGCACCACCATGGGTACGCCGTCCTGGCCCTGACTCGTGCCGACCGTCTCGTACCCGACGCGGCGGTACAACCGGAGGTTGCCCTCGCTGCGGTGGCCCGTGCTGAGGCGGAACCTGGTGGCGCCGTGCTCCGCGGCGAGTGCCGACTCGGCGGCGCGCAGGAGCCTGGCGCCGATGCCGTGCCCCTGGAGACGCGGGTGGACGCAGAGTTTTCCGATGGCGGCGGTGCCGTCGGCGTCGAGGGCGCCGCGCACGGAACCGACCACCTCGTCCCCCAGCCTGGCCACGAACACGCAGTCCGAGGAGACCTCCGCGCGGACGGAGTCGAGGCTCTGGACGAGCGGATCGATGCGGTAGTTGCCGTACAGTGCCGCCTCGCTCTGGAAGCACAGGTACTGCAGCTTGAAGATCTGCTCGGCGTCCTGCTCGGTCGCCACCGAGATGGTCACGCTCATGCCCATGTGTGCACGCCTCCCGCTCACCTGCTCACCCGATGTCCCTCACTCCTATCCCCGTGGTTCGCGCGCCGCAACCTCCGCCGTCAGCAATCGGCGAAGACATCCCAGACATCGGGAACGTTCCGGACCGAGGCTGCCCTGTGAGATACCCAACTCACCCGCGATCTCACGGTAGGTGAGGTCCTGCGGGGACAACAGGGCGGCGAGCAGCCGGGGGCAGCGGCCGGGCAGTCGGCGCACGGCCGCGTACAGCGCGCGGCGGCGGGCGGCCGTGAGGGCCTGCTGCTCGGGGCCGGGTGCGCGGTCGTCGGCGGGCTCGGCGGCGTAGGGCTGTTCGAGGCGGGCCTTGCGGCGGCTGAGGCGGGCCTCGAAGCGGACGGCGCTGCGCAGCCAGCTCTCGGGGTCCTCGGGTGGGCCGTCGGTGTCGAGCCGTTCCAAAAGGCGCAGCCAGACCGCCTGTTCCAGGTCCCCCGCCTCGGCCCCGGCCGCGTACGCCTCCGCCGAGACCTCCGCGACCAGCAGGGGGCGGAGGCCGACGAGCATGTCGTGTGTCATATGCCCCGGGACGCCGCCGCCCCGGCAGGGGTTGCCGGGGCGGAGCGGAGTCACCCCAATCGGGGCTCGGGGCTCAACCGTTGACGTTCGAACCCACGTGTCGTTCGTCAGTGGCCGACGAAGTCCGCGTGGGCCAGCAGACCGGTGTCCGGGTTGTCGGTGAAGATGCCGTCGATGCCGGTGTCGAAGTACACCTTGAACGCGCCGAAGGCGTCGCCGTAGGCGTTGGCGTCCGTGCCCTTGCGGAAGTTCGCGGGCAGGAAGCTGTTCTCGTTGCGCATGGTGTAGGGGTGCAGGATCAGGCCCTTGGCGTGCGCGTCGGCGACGAGGGTGGTCGGCGTGGTGAGGTTGCCGCCCGAGTCGCGCGGGATGATCAGGTCCAGCGTGGGGCCGATGCCGTTGGCGTACGAGGCGATCCAGGCGAGTCCGGCCGGCTTGACCAGGTCGGCGACGGTGCGCGAATCGCCGGCCTCGACGAAGTCCCAGGGGCGGGTGGCGGCGCCGGACAGCAGGACGACGAGCGGGCTGTCCACCAGACGGTTCAGGCGCTGGATGCTGCTGGGCTCGAAGGACTGCAGGAAGACCGGCGAGTTCTTCTTGTGCCGGTCGTACTTGCGCAGCAGCTTGGCGAGCGGCTCCTCGAGGCCCAGGCCCAGCTTGCGGAAGTAGGTGGGGTGCTTGGTCTCGACGTGCAGCCAGATGCGCCTGCCCCGCTTCCTGCCCTCCTTGTCGGCCCAGCGCAGCACCTCCTCGAAGGAGGGGATCTCCCAGCGGCCGTCGTAGAGGGTGTTCTCCTGACGGTTGCCCGGGATGCGCTCCTTGGCGCGCAGCGTCTTCAGCTCGGCGAGGGTGAAGTCCTCGGTGAACCAGCCGGTGTAGGTGACGCCGTCGACGACGTTGGTGGTCTTCCGGCCGGCGAACTCGGGGTGGGCCGCGACGTCGGTCGTGCCGGTGATGTCGTTCTCGTGACGGCATACGAGGTGACCGTCCTTGGTGGGCACGAGGTCCTGCTCGATGACGTGCGCGCCCATGTCGAGGGCGAGCTGGTACGAGCCGAGTGTGTGCTCCGGGCGGTAACCGCTGGCGCCTCGGTGCGCGATGATCGTCGGCACCGGCAGGCTCCGGTAGCCGCCGCCCGAGTGGCCGACCGCCCTGGCGTCCGTCGTCGCCTCGTCTGCTCTCGCCGCGGCCGGCAGTCCGAGGACCGCTCCGCCCGCGCCGAGCACCGCGGCACCGAGCAGCGCCCGTCGGCCCGTTCCGCGGCCCTGTTCGTTCGCGTCCTTCGGGTCCTGCGACTGCCGCGACTCCTGCGTCCCCATGACCGGCTCCTCCACCGTGATGCCCTGCACCTGTCAAAGCGGGACGATCGTAGGTGTCCCGAGGTGACCGTTGGGAGACCTGGGACCGAACACGCGGAAGACGCCTTGTGTCGCACGGGAGGCGGAATTTGACGGAGTGTCGGTTCGGTGACGCGATGTCCGTCACATGACGCGCCGCGTGACAACCCGCCATCAGCGCGTCACCGCAGGTAAAACAGCGTCAACAGTTGGTTTCCACTCGGTGAACCCGACGTGCGCCGCCCCATGGGGCGGGAGTATCGTCCTCACCTGCACAGACTTGTACCGGAACGCTTGACATGGGAGGGCCCGTTGTCCCGCTTCGCGCTCATCAAGGCAGTGCTCGGACCGATCATGCGCCTGATGTTCCGCCCTCGGGTGGAAGGCGCGGAGCACATTCCGGGGGACGGTCCGGTGATCCTCGCCGGCAACCATCTGACCTTCATCGACTCGATGGTCCTGCCGCTGGTCTGCGACCGGCAGGTCTTCTTCATCGGCAAGGACGAGTACGTCACCGGCAAGGGGATCAAGGGCCGTCTGATGGCCTGGTTCTTCACCGGGGTCGGCATGATCCCCGTCGACCGCGACGGCGGCCGGGGCGGGGTCGCCGCCCTGATGACCGGGCGGCGGATCCTGGACGAGGGCAAGGTGTTCGGCATCTACCCCGAGGGGACGCGGTCGCCCGACGGCCGGCTGTACCGGGGGCGGACCGGGATCGCCCGGCTGACGCTGATGACCGGGGCGCCGGTCGTGCCGTTCGCGATGATCGGGACGGACAAGATCCAGCCGGGCGGTGCGGGGGTGCCCCGGCCGGGGCGGGTCACCGTGCGGTTCGGTGAGGCGATGGAGTTCTCCCGGTACGAGGGGATGGATCGGGACCGGTATGTGCTGCGGGCGGTGACCGATTCCGTGATGGCCGAGGTCATGCGGTTGTCGGGGCAGGAGTATGTGGACATGTACGCGTCCAAGGCCAAGGAAGCGGCGTAGCTCCGCGGCGCCGCTCCGCTGGGGGTGCCGGGTTCGGTTGTTTGTCGGGTACGGGTCGGTGGGGGCTGGTCGCGCAGTTCCCCGCGCCCCTGGGCCCCCTGCCCTGAGCGGGGTTGGGTGTAGGTCGGTGGGGGCTGGGCGCGCAGTTCCCCGCGCCCCTGGCCTTGCTGTCCCTAGGCGGCGCTTTTTAGGTGCTGGTCGCGCAGCATGAACCAGGCCGCCACCGCCGTGGCCAGGAGGACTACCGCGCCCACGCCCGCCGCTATGGTGAGGCCGTCTACGAAGGCCTCCCTCGCGGAGGACAGCAGGGCCTGGGCCGTGTCCGGCGGCATTCGCCCCGCCGCGTCGACCGCGCCGCCCAGTGACTCGTACGCCCCTTCCGGAGTGCCCGCGGGCGCCGCGAAGTCGCGGTAGACGCCCGTCACGATCGAGCCCAGGACCGCGATGCCCAGGGCCGCGCCCAGCTCGTAGGCCGTTTCCGAGACCGCCGAGGCCGAACCCGCCTGTTCCTTGGGGACGCTGGAGAGGATGACGTCGGCGGTGACGGTGAAGGAGAAGCCGACGCCGATGCCGACGACCAGCAGGGCGACGCCGATCAGCGGGTAGCCGGTGGAGCGGTCGACCAGGGTGAGCAGGGCGAGGGCCACGCCGATGGCCGCGAGACCCCCCGTCACCACGGAACGGACCGAGAAGCGGCGGGCCGCGGCTCCGGCCACCAGGCCCGCGGCCACCGCTCCGATCGCCGCCGGAAGCTCGGCGAGACCCGCCTCCAACGGGCCCCGGTCCTGGACCAGTTGCAGGAACTGGGAGAGGAAGAAGACCAGACCGGAAAGGCCGAGAATGGTCAGCAGGTCGGCGAGGACGGCTCCGGAGAAGCCCCGGTCGCGGAACAGCCGCATGTCCAGCAGCGGGTGCGGCAGCGTGAGCTGACGGCGCACGAAGAAGAACAGCCCGGCGACGCCGAGGAGGCCGGCGGTGAGCGCGTTGCCGTCGACGCCGTGGGTGGCGGTCTCCTTCACCGCGTACACGACACCGATCATGCCGATCAGCGACAGGCCGACGCTGGGCATGTCCCATGGGCCCGGGTTCGGGTGGCGGGACTCGGGGAGCAGCTTGATGCCGACGAGGACCAGGACGGCCATCACGGGCAGGTTGATGAGGAAGACCGAGCCCCACCAGAAGTGTTCGAGCAGGAAACCGCCGACGACCGGCCCGACGGCCGTACCGGCGGAGGCCGTGGCGCCCCAGACGCCGATGGCCAGGCTGCGTTCGCGCGGGTCGTGGAAGAGGTTGCGGATCAGGGCGAGGGTGGCGGGCATCAGGGTCGCGCCCGCGACACCGAGCAGCGCCCGCGCGACGATCATCATCTCGGGCGTCGTCGCGTAGGCGTTGAGCACGGATATCGCGCCGAACGCCGTGGCGCCGATCAGCAGCAGCTTCTTGCGGCCGATGCGGTCGCCGAGGCTGCCGGCCGAGACGAGCAGGCCCGCGATGACGAACGAGTAGATGTCGCCGATCCACAGAAGCTGGGTGCCCGAGGGCGCCAGGTCCTCACTGATGTAGGGGGTCGCGAGACCGAGGACGGTCGCGTCGACGGCCACCAGCAGCACGGCGAGCACCAGGACGGCGAGCGCGAGCCAGCGGCCCGGCCTCTTCTCCGCCTCGACGGTGCGGGCCGGCCGCAGGGTGCTGGTCATGATTCCTCTCTCGGGTCTTCGGGGTGGCTGGGGGGTTCGGGGTGGCGCAGGGCGCCGCCGAGCAGCAGCTCGGTGATCATGAAGGTGAAGTCGTTGGGGGCCACACGGCCTTCCGAGACCGCCCAGGCGCCGGAGGCCAGCAGGCCGTAGAGCGCCTCGGTGAGCCAGGCCGGGGTGAGGTCGATACGGAACTCGCCCGCCGCCTGGCCGCGTTTGAACAGGGTCGCGATGGCGGCGTCGATCCGGGCCCAGCCCTCGTGCTGCCCCTCGCCCTCGAACAGCTGGTTCTCGGTGTAGAGGAAGGCGAGCAGGCCCGCGGCTGGCTCGATCTCGCGCACCAGCCGGCGTACGGCGTCGCGCGCCGGGCCCTCGGCCGGGCGGGCCGCGGCCAGCGCGGCCTCGCACTCCTCGATGCCGAGCGCCTCCAGCGCCCGCACGAGCGCGTCGCGCCCGGCGAAGTGGCGGTGCAGCGTGGCCCGGCTGATCCCGGCGGCCTTGGCGACCTCGTCCATGGTCGCGGTGGACTTGCGGGTCAGCAGGGCGGCTGCGCTGCGCAGCACGTGTTCACGATCGACAGCCATGAGACAACCATAGCCCACATGAGACATCTCTGTCTCACCGAGGGCATGGGGGTCTCATGGCTGTGGGTTCAGCGGCTCCTTCCGCTGGTCGCGGGTTCCCTCCGTGCGCTCAGTGCCAGGGCAGGCTGCCGCGCTTCTCCCAGTACGTCCGCGGGTCCTCGGCGAGGTCCACGAGGCGGGTCAGCTCGTCGTCGTCGAGGTCGACGACCGCCGCGTGCAGGTTGGAGGCGAGCTGGCTGGTGGTGGCGGCGCCGGAGAGGACGACTCCGGCCCACGGCTGGCGCAGGACCACCGCGAGGGCGACCGCGTCGCAGCCGAGGCCCGTCCGTTCGGCGACGGCCCTGAGCGCGTCCGGGGCGTGCGGGCCGGCCAGCCGGCCGTTGGCCATGCCCTCCTTGACGATCACGGTGAGACCGGCGTCGTGCGCCTCGGCGAGTGCGGGGGCGGCGGAGGTCTCCAGCGCGTTGTACGTCGACTGGACGGTACGGAAGAGGGGTTCGCCGTCGACGGTCACGGTGAGGGCGGTGCGGATGGCGTCCGCCTGGGCCGGGCCGCTCGTGGAGAAGCCGACGGTGACGCCCTGGGCGGCCGCCTCCGCCAGCCTGGCGTGGAGTTCCTTGTCGGTGAGGGCCGGACTGTCCGGGGTCACCGAGTGGATCTGATAGAGGTCGAGCCGGTCGCCGAGCAGCTCGGCCGTCTCGGCGCGCTGCCGCTCGTACGTCGGGAGGCTGTGGTCCTTGACCTCGTGCTTCTCGGCGTCGGTGGTCCAGTCGGCGGTGTAGGTGTAGCCCCACTTGCTGCCGATGACCACGTCGTCGAGGCCGGGGCGGGTGCGGAGCCAGTCGGCGAGGAACTCCTCGGAGCGGCCGTAGGAGCGGGCCGCGTCGAAGTAGCGGACGCCCTGGGCGTAGGCGGCGTCGAGGAGTTCGTGGGTGCGGGTGCGGAGGGCTTCGACGGTGCGGGTCTCTCCGAGGTCGGCGTCGCGGCCGAGGGTGATGTAGCCGGGGCGGGCGACTGCGGCCAGACCGAAGCCGATGTGGCAGGTGGGGGTGGTCGCTGCGGCCAGTCGGGCGAAGGGCATCGCGAGCTCCGTTCGGGTCGGCTCCTTGCGGTTCCTGAGCCAACGTAACCCGTGATGACCTGTGTTGTGTTGTGGGGTGGGGTGAGTGGCGGGGGAGGGGCGGGGGGGCGGGGCTCCCGGGGGGGGATTCTCGCCCCCGCCGCCCCTACCCGTCCCTCCCCCACTCTCGGCTTCGCTCGAGCGGGAGGTGACCCCACCAAGGGGCTGCGCCCCTGCGACCCCCAAGCGTCCGTCCGGTGGGGCTTCTCGCGCAGTTCCCCGCGCCCCTGGAAAAAGCGGGGCTGCGCCCCGGCTTTTCCAGGAAGCGGGTGGGTCAGTTCTTCTTGGCGTTTGCCCAGGCGTGCTGGGCCGTCACGTCTTGCTTGATGTCCGCCAGTTGGGTCGCGACCGCGCTCGGGGCCGTGCCTCCTCGGCCGTTGCGGGAGGCCAGGGCGCCCGGGACGTTCAGGACGGTGCGGACCTCGGGGGTGAGGTGGGAGGAGATCTTGGCGAACTGGTCGTCCGTCAGGTCGTTCAGTTCCTTGTCCTCGGCCTCGGCGGCCTTGACGCACTCGCCGGCGACCTCGTGGGCGACCCGGAAGGGGACGCCCTGCTTGACGAGCCACTCGGCGACGTCGGTGGCGAGGGAGAAGCCGGCCGGGGCCAGTTCCTCCATGCGCTCGCGGTGGACGGTGAGGGTGGCCATCATGCCGGTGAACGCGGGGAGGAGGACCTCCAGCTGGTCGATCGAGTCGAAGACCGGCTCCTTGTCCTCCTGGAGGTCGCGGTTGTAGGCCAACGGGAGGGCCTTCAACGTCGCCATCAGGCCCGTGAGGTTGCCGATCAGGCGACCGGACTTGCCCCGCGCCAACTCCGCGATGTCCGGGTTCTTCTTCTGCGGCATGATCGACGAGCCCGTCGAGAACGCGTCGTGGAGGGTCACGAAGGAGAACTCCTTCGTGTTCCAGATGATGACCTCCTCGGCGATGCGGGAGAGGTTCACACCGATCATCGCGGTGACGAAGGCGAACTCGGCCACGAAGTCACGGGACGCGGTGCCGTCGATGGAGTTCGCCGAGCTGCCGTGCTCGAAGCCGAGGTCCTTGGCGACCGCCTCAGGGTCCAGGCCGAGGGAGGAACCGGCCAGGGCGCCCGAGCCGTACGGGGAGACGGCGGTGCGCTCGTCCCACTGGCGCAGCCGCTCGGCGTCCCGGGAGAGGGACTGGACGTGGGCGAGGACGTGGTGGGCGAAGAGGACCGGCTGGGCGTGCTGGAGGTGGGTGCGGCCGGGCATGGCCACGTCCGGGTGGGCCTCCGCCAGGCCGATCAGCGCGTCCTGGAGGTCGGCGATCAGACCGCCGATCGTGCGGGCGTGGTCCCGCAGGTACATCCGGAAGAGGGTCGCGACCTGGTCGTTCCGGGACCGGCCGGCGCGCAGCTTGCCGCCCAGGTCCGGGCCGAGGCGCTCCAGCAGACCGCGTTCCAGGGCGGTGTGCACGTCCTCGTCGGCGACGGTGCCGACGAACGCGCCCGACGCCACGTCCGCCTCGAGCTGGTCCAGGCCGGCGATCATCCGGGACAGCTCGTCCTCGGTGAGCAGGCCCGCCTTGTGCAGCACGCGCGCGTGGGCGCGGGAGCCCGCGATGTCGTACGGGGCCAGCCGCCAGTCGAAGTGGACGGACGCGGACAGCTTCGCCAGGGCCTCGGCGGGACCGTCGGCGAAACGGGCGCCCCAGAGCCGTACGTCACCGCTGTTGCTGCTCACTCGCGTTGCTCCTAGATCTCCGCTTACTGCGTTCACTGCCATGCATGAGTATGCAGAACTCTGCATGAATCGTCAATCTGAGAGAAGTTTGAGAGACGCCGAGAAACCTTTGAACAAACGAAACCGCTTTCACGTAACTCACACCGGACGCAGGCGCCGCGTTCGTAAACCCGACCACACCCGACCCGAGTGAGGCATCCGCATGTCCAGGGCTCTTCCGAAGTACAACAAGCGTCGCGTAGGGATCATCGGCGGCGCCGCCGCGGTCGTGCTCTCCGGAGCGGTCATCGCGGGTTCCGCCCTCGCCGGCGAGGGTGCCAACAACGAGGACGCCGCGGGCAACGCCTCCCCCGGCACCATCACCTGCCCGGCCGTCGAAGGCAGCCTCCCGGCGATCCCGGCCTCCGCGCAGGCCGAGGTCGACCGCAACCTCGCGCTCCTGGACACGCAGATCCAGGAAGCCAACCAGCGCCTGATCGACACCGTCGGCCAGGGCGGTGCCAACTTCGTCAACAACGCCATCCTCGGCCCGCTG
>NZ_JAQYWT010000288.1:0-3661 GCF_036322545.1 Streptomyces sp. SP18BB07 | reverse complement strand
TTCACCGCGGCGGCCGGCAGCGCCTTGCCGCCGGGGCTCTCCATGTCGGTACGGGTGACCTGCAGTTCGGCGCCGGGGGGAAGAGGGAGCGTGGCGGAGGCCTTGCCGGTGACGGTGAGCTTCTTGGCGCGGGTGGCGGTCAGGCAATTCCCCACGATCTACATGATCAGCTTCACGTAATTCCCCATCCCTGCGATCACGACTCCCCATGGGGACGGCGAATCCGTCGGTGTGCACTCAGCAGTCCATGACCGGCCTCTACGCTGATCCGATGCGCGAGCCTGCCGAAGAGCCGTACTGGAACACCAACGTTGCCCGGCACCCAGGCATCCTCCGGTCTGTTCCCGAGGGGTGCGGCGAAGCCCTGGACGTTGGCTGCGGGGACGGGCTGCTGGCACAGAAGCTCGCCGCGCGGGCGAAACACGTCACCGGGATCGACAAGTCGCCGGACATGATCGCCTGTGCACGCGAGTCCGCTGTCGGCGACCCGCAACTCACCTTCATCGAAGGAGACTTCCTCACCGCGGAACTTCCTGCCGCGGAGTACGACTTCGTCTGCTCGGTGACCACGATCCATCACATGGACTTCGAGGCGGCCCTCGTCCGCATGCGTGAGCTGCTGCGGCCTGGCGGCACGCTGGTGGTGGTCGGTCTGGCCCGCGAGGCGAGCGTGACGGAGTGGGCGGCGTTGATCGCGGCTGCCCCGATCGTGCGGATCACGAAGGTGCTGCGTCGCGCGCGCGGCCCGCAGGGCATGCCGGTCGCCGACCCCCAGATGAGCTATGGGCAGGTGCGGGCTGCTGCCCGGCGGCTGCTGCCCGGCGTGCGCTACCGCCGCCACGTGCTGCGCCGGTACTCGCTGACCTGGGAGAAACCCGCCCACTGATCCGGCATTGATAGCGGTTTTCCTCACTCTGGGCGGTTTTAACGTCATGTGATTCTCTATGGCGATTCCTCCTGATTCTCCATGGGTAGCGCGGAGTCCGGGACCGAGGGACCTGGTCGTCGCGGAGCTGTCCGTGTTCCTCGCCCCGTTCTTCGGCAGGCCGATGGGCAGCCCGGATGGCAAGGAGAACGTTCGTCGTGGTCGACATCACCGAGATTTACGTCCACTGGTACGCGGGCCGCTCGAAGAGCGCGCTGGCCGCGTCGCTGGGAGTGGACCGCAAGACAGTCAGGAAGTACCTGGCCCCGGCGGAGGCAGCAGGGATCATCCCGGGTGGCCCGCCGATGAGCGAGGCCGACTGGGCCGGGCTGATCGAGGGGTGGTTCCCCGGCCTCGCCGACCGGAGACTGCGGCAGGTCACCTGGTCCGACATTGACGAACACCGCGACTACATCAAGGACTTGCTGGGAACGGTGACGGTCTCCACGATCCACCAGCGGCTGCGGGACGAGCACAAACTGAAGGTGTCGATCTCCTCGTTCCGCCGCTGGGTGCACGCCACGCTGCCCGACGAGGTGAGCCGCTCGCAGGTCACCGTCCTGCGCGACGAGATCGAGCCGGGCGAGGAGGCACAGATCGACTATGGCTTCCTGGGCCAGTGGACCAACCCCCGCACCGGCAAACGGCACCGCGTCTGGGCGTTCGTGATGGTGCTGCCCTGCTCACGGCACATGTTCGTCCGTCCGGTGCTGCACCTGGACCAGCACGCGTGGACCGAAGCGCACGTCGCGGCCTTCCGCTACTTCGACGGCGTCCCGCGTCGTCTCGTGCCGGACAACCTGAAGACCGGAGTCGACAAGCCCGACCTCTACGACCCGAAAATCAACAAGGCGTATGCCGAGCTCGCCACCCACTACGGGGCGTTGGTGGATCCGGCAAGGGCTTCGAAGCCGAAGGACAAGCCCAGGGTGGAGCGGCCCATGCCCTACGTCCGCGACTCATTCTGGCGCGGACGGGAGTTCACTTCCATCGAGCACATGCAGACCGAGGCCGTCACCTGGAGCCAACAGGTCGCCGGACGCCGCCAGTGCCGTCCGCTGGGCGGCGCGGCGCCGATGGCCGTGTTCGGCGCCGTCGAGGCCGCCGCCCTGCTGCCGCTGCCGCCCACCCCGTTCACCCTGGCCCGCTGGTCGACGGCCACCGTCGGCCCGGACATCCACATCAAGGTCGGCCGCACCCTCTACTCCGTGCCCTGGAAACTGATCGGCCGCAAGGTCGATGTCCGCTCCACCGCCACCATGGTGCAGGTCTTCCTCGACGGCGACCTGGTCAAGACCCACGCCGCACTTGAACAGGGAAAACGCACCGACAAGAGCGACTACCCGCCAGAGAAGATCGCCTTCCAGATGAAGACCCCCATCTGGTGCCGCACCCAGGCATCCGAGATCGGCGACGCCTGCCGCGAGGTCGTCGACCAGCTCCTGGAGGTCAACGCCCTCTACCGGCTCCGCGCCGCCCAGGGCGTTCTTGGGCTGCGGAAGAAGTACGGCGACACCCGCCTGGAGGCCGCCTGCGCGAGAGCGATCACGGCCGGCGACCCGTCCTATCGCACCGTCAAGGGCATCCTCATCGCCGGCACCGAGACCGATCCCGAGCCCGAGACCAGCGGAGACGCGGGCGCCGCGGCCTTCCTCCACGGCCCGCAAGGGCTCTTCGGCTCCGTCACGCCCCCGGACACACCGGACGGCGCCCACGACGACCAGGCCCACGGCGAAGACGAGGTGGCAGCACGATGAGCGTGATGGACGCCGCCCTGCGCGAGTCCCTCAAGTCCCTGAGGCTGTCCGGGATGCTGGAGACCCTCGACGCCCGCCTCGCCCAGGCCCACGGCGGCGAACTCGGCCACCTCGACTTCCTCCAGGTCCTCTGCCAGGACGAGATCACCCGCCGCGAGACCGTCGCCTTCCAACGCAGGCTCCAGCGCGCGAAGTTCGAGCAGCAGGTCACCCTGGAGGAGTTCGACTTCACCGCCTCCTCGAAACTGCCCGCCGCCCAGATCCGCGACCTCGGCGCCCTGCGCTGGCTCCACGCGGGCGAGTCCGTAATTTTGTTCGGCCCCGTCGGGGTCGGCAAGACCCACATCGCCCAGGCCCTGGGCCACCTTGCCGTCCGGCAGGGCGCCCACGTCCGCTTCGCCAAGACCAGCCGGATCCTCGCCGAACTCGCCGGCGGCCACGCGGACCGAACCTGGGAGAAACGGATCCGTGAACTGGTACGGCCCGACGTGCTCATCCTCGACGACTTCGCCATGCGCCAGCTTTCCGCGGCCCATGCTGACGACCTCTACGAACTGGTCAGCGAGCGGCAGGGGCGGTCCCTGATCATCACGAGCAACCGGGCGCCCAGCGACTGGTATCCGCTCTTCCCCAACCCCGTCGTCGCTGAGTCCCTCCTCGACCGGGTCATCAACACCAGCCACCAGGTCATCATGAACGGCCCCAGCTACCGTCCGAACAAGCGCCCCAAGAACCCCACCGACAAGCCCGCCAAGCCGTCGGTCAAGTAGACGCCATCGACGCTCGGGGCTGGGGAATTACGTGAACTCAGCCCCGGGGAAATACGTGAACGTCCACAGGCCCCCCGGACCGCGACGCTGACGTGAAACGCATCAGGGTTCAGGCGTGGTGAGCACCAGTCGGCAGCGGGGGTGCGGGGCTCGGAAATCCCCGAGCGTGCATACCGCGTACCGGCTGCGTACAGGAGGCGTCCCCACTG
>NZ_JAQYWT010000287.1:0-322 GCF_036322545.1 Streptomyces sp. SP18BB07 | reverse complement strand
GTTCGGCGGCGTCCTACTCTCCCACAGGGTCCCCCCTGCAGTACCATCGGCGCTGTAAGGCTTAGCTTCCGGGTTCGGAATGTAACCGGGCGTTTCCCTCACGCTATGACCACCGAAACACTATGAAACACTCAACCGCACCACCCGTGACCTGGGCGGGGTTGTTCGTGGTTTCAGAACCAACACAGTGGACGCGAGCAACTGAGGACAAGCCCTCGGCCTATTAGTACCAGTCAACTCCACCCATTACTGGGCTTCCATATCTGGCCTATCAACCCAGTCGTCTACTGGGAGCCTTACCCCATCAAGTGGGTGGGAATAC
>NZ_JAQYWT010000286.1:0-310 GCF_036322545.1 Streptomyces sp. SP18BB07 | reverse complement strand
TGGGCCGTGGTCTTTCAGGCCCGCAGGGCCTGGGCTTTTAGGGGCGCGGGGAACTGCGCGAGCAACCCCCACTCACCCGCACCCCCCCACGCCCCGCCCCGGCCCCGCCCGCGCGGGCCGGGGCGGGGCCCCCCCCCGCGGGGGGGCGGCCCCGCGGGGGGCCCCCCCGGGGGGGGGGGGCGCGGCGGCGGGGCGGGGGGGGGGGGGCGGTGCGGGGCGTGGGCGGGTGCGGGTGAGTGGGGGTTGCTCGCGCAGTTCCCCGCGCCCCTAAAAGCCCAGGCCCTGCGGGCCTGAAAGACCACGGCCCAGC
>NZ_JAQYWT010000285.1:0-283 GCF_036322545.1 Streptomyces sp. SP18BB07 | reverse complement strand
TCTGGGCCGTGTCTCAGTCCCAGTGTGGCCGGTCGCCCTCTCAGGCCGGCTACCCGTCGTCGCCTTGGTGAGCCGTTACCTCACCAACAAGCTGATAGGCCGCGGGCTCATCCTTCACCGCCGGAGCTTTCCACACTCATCGGATGCCCGAGAGTGTTGTATCCGGTATTAGACCCCGTTTCCAGGGCTTGTCCCAGAGTGAAGGGCAGATTGCCCACGTGTTACTCACCCGTTCGCCACTAATCCCCACCGAAGTGGTTCATCGTTCGACTTGCATGTGTTA
>NZ_JAQYWT010000284.1:0-171739 GCF_036322545.1 Streptomyces sp. SP18BB07 | reverse complement strand
CAGTTCGAGCTTCATCTCCGGAGTGGGGACACCGACGAGAACGACCGTCCCGGCCAGATCACGGGCGTAGAAGGCCTGCTTGTACGTCTCCGGGCGGCCGACCGCCTCGATGACGACGTCGGCGCCGAAGCCACCGGTCAGCTCACGGATCGCCTCGACGGGGTCGGTCTCCTTGGAGTTGACCGTGTGGGTGGCACCGATGCTCTTGGCGGTGGTCAGCTTCCGGTCGTCGATGTCCACGGCGATGATCTTCTCGGCACCGGCGAGCCGGGAACCGGCGATGGCCGCGTCCCCGACGCCGCCGCAGCCGATGACGGCGACGCTGTCCCCGCGCCCGACGTTCCCGGTGTTGATCGCGGCGCCGATGCCGGCCATCACCCCGCAGCCCAGCAGTCCGGCGACCGCCGGGGCGGCGGCCGGGTCGACCTTGGTGCACTGACCGGCGGCGACGAGGGTCTTCTCCGCGAAGGCGCCGATGCCGAGGGCGGGTGACAGCTCCTGACCGGTCGAGGCGAGCGTCATCTTCTGCGTGGCGTTGTGGGTGGCGAAGCAGTACCAGGGGCGACCACGTCGACATGCCCGGCAACTACCGCACACGGCACGCCAGTTGAGGATGACGAAGTCACCGGGGGCGACGTCCGTGACGCCCGCGCCGACGGACTCCACCACACCCGCGGCCTCGTGGCCGAGCAGGAAGGGGAAGTCGTCGTTGATGCCGCCCTGCTTGTAGTGCAGGTCGGTGTGGCAGACCCCGCACGCCTGCACCTTCACCACGGCCTCCCCCGGTCCCGGGTCGGGCACCACGATCGTCTCGATCCGCACCGGCTCGTTCTTGCCCGGTGCGATCACGCCGCGTACTTCCTGCGCCATGGTGAACCTTTCCGTCGATCCATGAGAGAGCGGTCGCCCGCCCATGGTCACCCTACGGACTGACCAGCGAGTAGGGCCTCCCGAGTGGGCGGAGCCCTGGCCGAAAAGGTTGCCCGCGACACCTGTGCGCGCACCGCACCCTGCGTCGCCACGACCGGGACGAATACTCCCCCGGGCATTCCTGCTACGTGCGGCCGGCCGCCACGCTCTCCGGGGACACCCTCCGGCGGTCCTCTCGGCGGTCACCGACACCTGCGGCATGACGGCGGTCCTCAGCAGACTGCCGCACAACCGCCCGCGCCCGATGACGCCGGAGGACTGGCGGGCCCACTTCGGCATGGGGGCGGTCGCGGACGCCGCCCTGGCGGGCGGGGGTGCGGTGACCTGCGTGGTCCCGCGCCGCATGCTGCCGTAGTGAGCCTGGGCCGCACGCCGGACGTGCTGTTCGGGTACTCGGCGGGCCATGGCGGCGCTGGAGGTGGACCCCGAGGAGCTGGAGCGGGAACCGGGAGTGGTGGTCGCGGCGGTCAACGGATTCCGGGCGCTGGTCGTCTCGGGCGACCGGGACTGGAGGGCGCTGCCGGGCGGTTGAAACTCGTGCCCGGTGCTGCGCGCCCCCGACGTAGGCTGAAGCTCCGCGCCCGGTCCCCACTCCCCGACCGACCTGCCGAGGAGCCTCGTGAGCACCCCTGAGACCAAAGCCGAGCAGCAGCCGCCCACCTGGCGGCTGCTGCTCGGCTATGTACGACCCCACCGGTGGACACTGCTGCTGGGCGCGCTGCTGTCCCTCCTCACCGGGGCCACCGGCCTCGCGCTGCCGTTGGTGGCCCGGGAGCTGATCGACGACCTGTCGCACGACCGGACGATCACCTGGGCGCTGGTGCTGATGTCCGCGCTGGTGGTGGGCAACGCGGCGGTGGGCGCGGTGGGTTCGTACGTCCTGCGGCGCACGGCCGAGTCGGTGGTGCTCGGTGCGCGGCGTGCCCTGTCGTCGTATCTGCTGCGGCTGCGGATCACTGCGGTGGACCGCAGCGAGCCGGGCGACCTGATGGCACGGATCACCTCCGACACCACCCTGCTGCGCGAGGTCACCACCGACACCCTGGTGGGCCTCGGCACCGGCGGGCTCACCCTGGTGGCGACGGTGGTGCTGATGGGTCTGGTGGACCCGGTGCTGCTGGCCGTGACGCTGGGCGTGATCGTGGGCGCGGGCCTGGTGTTCGGGGTGATCGTGCCGCGTATCAACAAGGCCAGCCGGGCGGCGCAGGACGCGGTCGGCGCGATGGGCGCCTCGCTGGAGCGGATCCTCGGCGCGCTGCGCACGGTGAAGGCGTCCGGTGCCGAGCACCGCGAGGAGGAGACGATCCACGCGGCGGCCGAAGAGTCGTGGCGGCAGAGTGTCCGGGCGGCCAAGTGGTCGGCGGCGGCGGGCAACACGGCCGGACTCGCCATGCAGATCGCCTTCATCACCGTGCTGGCGGTGGGCGGCGCGCGGGTCGCGACCGGCGCCATCGACGTGGGCACACTGGTGGCGTTCCTGCTGTACGTCTTCTATCTGATGTCGCCGATACAGCAGGTCGTGGGCGCGATCACCCAGTACCAGACCGGTGCCGCCGCGCTCGCCCGCATCCAGGAGGCGCTGCGGCTGCCCGCCGAACCGGCCTCCGAACCGGCGCCGCTGCCGTCGCCGGACGCGGCGCCCGCCGCGCTCGCCTTCGACGAGGTCCGCTTCCGTTACGCCGATGATCTGCCGTACGTCCACCACGGGGTGACCTTCGAGGTCCCGGCACGGGGCATGACGGCGTTCGTGGGCCCGTCGGGCGCCGGCAAGACCACGGTCTTCTCGCTGATCGAGCGGTTCTACGACCCCGAGGCGGGCCTCATCACGGTCGACGGCCGCGATGTCGCCGAGTGGGAGCTGTCCCGGCTGCGGTCCGCGATCGGGTACGTCGAGCAGGACGCGCCCGTGCTGTCGGGGACCTTGCGGGACAACCTGCTGCTCGGCAACCCGCGGGCCGACGAGTCCGATGTCAGCCGGGTGCTGAAGACGACCCGGCTGGACGGCCTGGTCGCCAAGCTCCCGCAGGGTTTGGAGACCCTAGTCGGGCACCGGGGCACCAAGCTCTCCGGCGGTGAGCGTCAGCGGGTCGCCATCGCGCGGGCCCTACTGCGCCGGCCCCGGCTGCTGCTGCTCGACGAGGCGACGAGCCAGCTGGACGCGGTGAACGAGGCGGCGCTGCGCGACACGGTCGCCGACGTGGCCCGTACGACGACGGTGCTGGTCGTGGCCCACCGACTGTCCACGGTGACGATGGCCGACCGCATCGTGGTCATGGACGCGGGCCGGGTCCGGGCGGTCGGCACCCATCGAGAACTGGTGGCCGCCGACCCGCTGTACGCGGAGTTGGCGGCCACGCAGTTCCTCGCGACGGCCGGCTGATCCCGGCCGTCGCAGCGGGCCGGTGGGCGGTCAGAAGGGGAAGTGCGACTGCTGGCCGGCGATGGTCACCCAGCGGGTGTTGGAGAACGCCTCGATGCCCCAGCGGCCGCCGAAGCGCCCGTAGCCGGAGGCCTTCACCCCGCCGAAGGGGGCCATCGGCTCGTCCGCCACCGACTGGTCGTTCACGTGCACGATGCCGGTACGGATCCGGCGCGCGACGGCCAGTCCGTGGGTGGCGTTCTCGGTGATGACGCCGCAGCTCAGGCCGTTGTCGGTGTCGTTGGCGAGGGCCACGGCGGTGGCGTCGTCGGCGAACGACTGCAGGACGCAGAGCGGGCCGAAGGACTCCTGGTAGTAGAGGTCGGCGTCCTTGGGGACGTCGGTGAGCACGGTCGCCGGGTGCACCGCGCCCTCGGGCTGCCCGCCCCCGGTGAGCACCGTGGCGCCCTTGGCGACGGCGTCCTTGACCAGGGCGGCGATCCGCTGGGCGGCGTCGGCGCTGACCAGGGGGCCGACCACCGTGTGCGGGTGGTTGGGGTCGCCGGCCTGGAGCGTGGCGACCTTGGCGGTGAACTTCTGCGCGAACTCCTCGGCCAGCGACTCGTGGACGAGGATGCGGTCGCCGGACATGCAGATCTGCCCGGCGTTCATGAAGACGCTGAAGGTGACGGCGTCGACGGCGTAGTCCACGTCGGCGTCGTCGAGCACGATCACGGAGTTCTTGCCGCCCAACTCCAGTACGACGGGCTTGAGATGACGGGCGGCGTGCTCGCCGATGATCCGGCCGACGCCGGTGGAGCCGGTGAAGTTCACCGCGCGCACCCGCTCGTCGGATATCAGCGCCTCGGCGATCTCCGCCGCGTCCTCGGGGGCGTTGGTGACGACGTTGAGCACGCCGTCGGGGAGTCCCGCCTCCCGGAACACGTCCGCGACCAGCAGCCCGCAGGCGATCGGCGCGTCCTCGCTGGGCTTGACGACGACGGTGTTGCCGGCGGCCAGCGGCGCCGCCACGGCCCGTACGCCGAGGATGACGGGCGCGTTCCACGGGGCGAACGCGGCGACCACGCCGAGGGGTTCGCGTACCGCGAGGCTGAGCGCGCCCTCCTTCTGGCTGCTGAGGACCTCGCCGCGCGGCGCGGTGATGGCGGCCGCCGCCTCGCGCAGGATGCTCGCCGCGAGCGCCACGTTGAAGTACGCCCACGGCCGGGTGCCGCCCGCCTCGCGGGCCATGATGTCGGCGACCTGGTCTCCCCGGCCCTCCAGCAGATCGGCGGCCTTGAAGAAGATCGCCCGCCGGGCGAAGGGGGTGAGCGCGGCCCACTCCTCGAACGCGGCGTCGGCGGCGTCCACGGCCCGCCGGACGTCCTCGGGACCGGCCGCCGCCACCGTCGCGTACACCTCCCCCGTGTACGGGTCGAGGTCCTCGGCGGTGCGGCCGGACGTGGCGGGCACGTCCTTGCCGCCGATCAGAAGGTCACGAGTGATGGCCATGATGCGGCTTCCTCAGGGGTACGTATCGACGACGGTACGTGATCGAGCATGATCGCTCATGAGCGTTCGTAGTGCGAAATTCAATTACGTTACTGTTCCGTGATGCTCTGCCCGACTCCCGGGCATGTCAAGAGCCCCACCACGATGTTCGCGGCGGGGCTCCTGTCGTCCGTGACCGGCCTCGCTACTCGATGGCGCCCAGCAGGCCGAGGGCGGGGGCGGCCATGTCGGTGACCTGGTGCAACTCGCCCAGCCGGTTCAGTTCGTGCACCTGGTTGAGGCTCTTGAGCTGCTGTGAGGGGCGCGGCAGGGCCGCCCGGTGCTCCTCGGGGAGATCGCTGACGGCGAGCTGGTCCAGCGTGGTCATCGGGTTGAGCTGTGTCGCTTCCGCGACGGCGTCCGCGTTCGCCATCGGTGCGGCCAGTCCCGTGACACCGACGGCGAGACCCACGGCGGCGACGATACGTCGAGTTGAGATCATGCCCTCAGCAACGCTCCCCGGCCCCCGACGGTCACGGCCGCTCACCCGTGAGGCGCATGCCGGACGTGGGGCGCGCGCCCCGCGCGGCGTCTGCCCGCGCTTCCCGCTTGCCGGGTCCCGCCCGGCGGAGGAGCCTCGGAGGAGAGGCCGTCCGCGGCCCGTTCACCCATGCCGGGCCACGGCCTTCGAAGGAGGTCACCCATGGGCACCTCGACCAGCCCCGCCTTCGACGTCGAAGCGCTGCGCAGAGGCACGGAGGAAGCGAACGCGGCGACACTGACGTCGCTCTACGCGGACGACGCCGAGCTGCGCGTCGTGGACCGCAACACCCAGCCCAGCCACCCCAAGGTCCTGCACGGCCGGTCCGAGATCGGCGCGATGTTCGACGACGTCTGCAGCCGGGAGATGACCCACAAGGTCGAGCAGTGCCTGGTCCAGGGCGACCAGGTCGCGTTCACCGAGTCCTGCGAGTACCCCGACGGGGTGCGGGTCCTGGCGAGTTCGATGATCTCCCTGAAGGACGGGAAGATCGTCGACCACACGATGATCCAGGCCTGGGACGAGTAGCCGGTCGGTCGCCGTCGAACGCGCCGGGGGCGGGGGCTCTTTCGGGTCATCCCCGTGCGGGCCCCCTGACTCGGCGTGGTCGCGGCGCCATACTGGCGGGCGTGCGTGTAGCGATCATGACGGCGGGCTCCCGGGGTGACGTGGCGCCGTACACGGGGCTCGGACACGGGCTGGTGCGGGCGGGGCACGAGGTCACGCTGGTGACCCACACCCGGTTCGAACCCCTGGTGGCGGGCTCGGGGGTCGTCTTCCACGCCCTGCCCGTGGACCCGCGGGCGGAGCTGGAGTCGGAGCGAGGGCAGGGGCTGCACCGGAGTGCCACCGGCGCCGGGAAGCTGTACCGGGCGGCGGAGATGGCCCGGAGCCTGGTGGGACGGATGGCCGGCGAACTGGTGGCCGCCGCCCGTGCCAGTGACGCCCTGCTCCTGGCGGGCACCCTGGCACCCCTCGGCCACACCATCGCCGAGGGCCTGTCGATCCCCACGCTCGGCGTGAACCTCCAACCCCTCGCGCCCACAAGGGAGTTCGCGCCTCCGATGACCGGGGTGCGCTCCTGGGGGCCGCTCGGCAACCGGGCGGCGGGGCACGCGGTGAACACGGCCGTCGAGTGGATCTTCACGGAGGAGGTGCGCAGGCTGCGCGCCGAGTTCGGGCTGCCGCGCACCGGCCGGGTGGCCGCCCGTCGGGCCCGGGAGCGGCTGGGCCGGCCGGTCTTCCACGGCTTCAGCCCCCGGGTGGTGCGACGGCCCGGCGACTGGCCGACCGAGTTGGACGTCACCGGCTACTGGTGGCCGTACGACCGCGAGGACCGGCTGCCCGCCCCGCTGCTGGACTTCCTCGACGCCGGTCCGCCCCCGGTCTTCGTGGGCCTCGGCAGCGCCACCGTGCCCGATCCCGAGCGGATGAGCGACGAGGTCGTACGGGCCCTGCGGGCGGCCGGGCTGCGCGGGGTGATCCAGCGGGGGTGGGGCGAACTGCGGGGCGAGGGCGACGACATGTTCACCGTGGGCGAGGTGCCGCACTCCCTGCTCTTCCCGAGGACGGCGGCCGTCGTCCACCACGCGGGCGCGGGCACGACGGGCGCCGGCCTGCGCGCCGGGGTCCCGGCGGTGCCGGTGCCCGTCCAGTTCGACGAGGGTTTCTGGGCGGCCCGCCTGGTCGCCCTCGGGGTGGCCCCGGCCGCCGTCCCGCTGCGCGGCTTCACCGCCGCCGCCCTGACGGCCGCCCTGCGCCGGGCGACCACCGACCCGTCGTACGGCCGTCGCGCCCGCGCCCTGGCCGATGAGTTGCGCGCGGAGGACGGAGTGGCCCCGGTCCTGACGGCGGTGAACCGACTGGCGGGCTGAATGAAAAGCACAGGGCGCAGCCCAGGCTTTTCAGGGGCGCGGGAAACTGCGCGACAAGCCCCCACCGGTCCCGCACCCGAAGAACCACCCTGCCGCCCCCTACCGTTCCGCCCCTCCGTCCTCCTCCGGTCTCCATTCCGCCGGTCGCAGTATCCCCAGCAGCAGTCGGACCAGTTCGTCGACCACCTCGTCCAGGGGGGCGTCGACCCAGCCGGCCTGCCAGTCGTGGAGGAGTCCGTTGACGCTGCCGATGAAGGCGGTGGCGGCGATGCGGTAGTCACGACGCACCGCCTCGCCGCGCTCCGCCGCCGCGTCGGCCTCGGCGCAGATGAAGTCGATCCAGCGGGCGCGCCGTTCGAGGCGCTGGCGTTCCAGACGGGGACTGACGCCGACGATCTCGGTGAAGGTGATGCGCAGTCGGCGCGGATCGCCGGTGACGTTGCCGGCGTACGCGAGGAACGCCGCGGTGGCCCGCTCGGCGATCGGCCGCCCCTCCGCCGTGGCGAGTCCGGCGAGCGCGGCCTCCTCGGCCCAGTCGTTGACCCGTAGGTGAAGGGCGGCCAGCACGTCCTCCAGGGAGCGGAACTCCTCGTAGAACTGGCGGGTCGACAACCCGGCGGCCTCGCTCAGCGCCGCGATCGTGGTCCCCCGAAAGCCGGGGCCGTCGCCGAAGAGCCGCAGCCCCGCGTCGAGGAAGCGGTCCCGGCGCTCGGCCCGGCGCTCCGCGGCGGTTCTGCCCCCGTAACGGCCGGTGGGCTGTTTGAGCCTGCCCGACACGTTTCTCCTCCCGACGGAACCTCACGGACCTCACCCGTACGGCAGCCGATGCGGCCGTCGCTCGATTTTGTCGTGTCCCTGCTCTTGTGGTGAAGCGGGACCGTTCCTTACTTTCCAGTAAGTCTGTTCTGAACACAGGTGTGTTCAGACTCCGCCCGCGCAGGAGGATCCGACATGCCCCTCTCCCCCACCCCCCGTAGCCGCAGAACCCGGCACCTCGGTGCCGTCGCCGTCGCGCTCGCGCTGACCACGTCCGCCGCCGCGACCGCGACCCCGGCGAGCGCCGCCGCCGACCTGCGGCAGGTGATGTTCGTGGGCAACAACTGGGAGGGCACCGCGGATGTCATCAAGGCCTCCGGCGACTTCGCCAAGATCGGCCGGATCAACGTCATCCCCGACAAGGACGCCCGGATGGCGGAGATCAACGCCGATCCGATCCGATGGATCGCCTACATGACGATCCGGAACAGCGTGGGCGAGGGCCACGACCAGTACGTGGACGACATGTACTCCACGCCGGACGGCTCGTCGATGGTCGTCTCCCGCCCGAGCTTCGCCGACGTGGTCTCCATCAACATCAGGACCGGCGCCATCAACTGGCGCTTCCCCGTGTCGGGTTACCGCTCCGACCACATGGCGGTCTCCCCCGACGGCAAGCGCGTGGCGGTGTCGGCGTCGACCGGCAACACCGTGCACGTCCTGGACATCGTCACCGGCAAGCAGGTCGGTTCGTTCAAGACCGGCGACAAGCCGCACGAGAACATCTTCACCAAGGACGGCAAGTACGTCTGGAACATGGCGATCGGCGATGTGAACACCCAGACCGACGCGCCCTGGCTGGACTGGACGAAGGGCGACCGCAAGATCACGGTCGCCGACGCGAACACCTTCGAGCAGGTCAAGGTGATCGACATGCGGGAGCGGCTCGACGCCATCGGGCTGAGCGACTACTCGGACGCGGTCCGTCCCGCCGCGTTCTCGCCGGACGAGACGAAGCTGTACTTCCAGGTGTCGTTCTTCAACGGCTTCTTCGAGTACGACATCGCCACCGACAAGATCACCCGTACCAAGACCCTGCCGAAGACCCCGGGGGTCAGCGACGACCGCACCACCTTCGTCAACGACTCCCGCCACCACGGTCTGACGATGAAGCCGGACGGCACCAAGCTGTGCGTCGCGGGCACGATGGACGACTACGCGACCGTCGTGGACCGCGCGACCCTCCAGGAGGGCCCGCTGGTCCCCGTCTCCAAGCCGTACTGGTCGACCGTCAGCGGTGACGGCAAGTCCTGTGTGGTCTCCGAGAGCGGCGCCGATCAGGTGACGGCGATCGACTTCGCCACCGGGAAGAAGACCGTGTCCGTCGCAGTCGG
This sequence comes from Streptomyces sp. SP18BB07, assembly GCF_036322545.1. NCBI lineage: Bacteria > Bacillati > Actinomycetota > Actinomycetes > Kitasatosporales > Streptomycetaceae > Streptomyces > Streptomyces sp. SP18BB07. The sequence continues at coordinate 162,394 of NZ_JAQYWT010000284.1, read as the reverse complement.
CGACCACCCCCAGCGGGTGCGCGTGGCACAGGTGCCCGCCGACTGGACCGGACCCTCGGCTAACTGAACCTGGCGGTCAGCCAGTTCGACAGCTCCGTCCGCGCCGCGCTCAGCCGCGTCGCGGTCGGGGCTGTCGCGCCGTTGGTGACCAGGGCGTAGTGCAGCTTGCCCGAGTCGGCGGCGGTGAGGAGCAGACGGCGGCTGCCGGTGCCGCCGGGTTCCTTGGCGGCGGCGATGGGCGTGGACGTGGTGTACGCCGGCGGCGCGGCCGTCACCCCGAGGTCGGACACCACCGTGGTGGACGCGGTGGGGAAGGACGCCGGGAGGTGCAGTTCGGTCGGCTCCGTGCTGCCGTCCGAGCGCCAGACCAGCAGGGAGTACTGGCCCGAGCCGACGAGCGAGGAGACGTTCGGCAGCGAGCCGGGCACCGGGTTCCAGGTGAGCGTCGTGGAGCCGTCGCGCGAGCGGTCCTCGTAGGTGAAGGCGACCGTGCGGCCCGCGGTGGCGCTCGGGTAGATCCGGTCGAGCATCCGGGCGTCCTGCCGGAGCACGGCCGTGCCGGAGTCGTCGAGGCGTACGGCGGAGAGGTCCTCTCCGTTCCAGCCGTCGGCCTCGGCCTGCACCTTGTCGGGGTTGTCGTTCATCAGCTCGTGGTGGCGGCCCCAGTAGATGTCCCACTGCCACTGGGAGCCGGAGAGGACCGGGCCGGAGGCGGTCGGGTTCGACCACCAGTCGACGCCCTTCACCCGGGAGTCCAGCGCCTGGTACATGGCCTTGTAGACCGTGGGCGCCTTGTCGGAGACCGAGCCGCTGAGCGGGTGTCCGAACTCGCTGATGATGGCCGCGGTGCCGCCGGCGGCGGCCCGGTCACGGACGGTCCCGAAGTCGTTCACGTACTGGCCGTTCTCCGCCTTGCCCCACATGAAGACGCCGGAGATCGCCTTCTGGTCGTAGAAGTGGGTGTTGAAGACGTAGCGCGGTCCGATGGTGCCCGCGTCGAGGAGTCCGCCCTCCTGCTTCTGGAAGTCGATGTTGGCGTTCCAGAAGAGGTTCGGCTCGACGAACGCCGGCTTGGACTGCCAGCCCGCCGCGTCCATCCGGGCACGGAACTTGACGTAGAACGGCCACAGGACGTCCTTCTCCCACGTCCTGCTGGTCTGCCCGGAGTCGAGGGTCCCGAAGTGGGGCTCGTTCCACGGGTCGAAGCCGACGAGACCCTGGAACTGGGCGGCCGAGAGGTTCGCCTTCAGGTACGTCATCGTCTTCTGCGCGGTGTCCAGGAAGGAGTCCTGGAGTCCATAGGTGTTGTGCCAGAAGTCGTACGTCGCCTCCGTCACGGCCGCGTTGGAGGTGATGTTCTGGCCCCAGAACGGGCAGATCCCGCAGTACTCGTCCGGGTAGTCGCCGAGGTCGACGGCCCACTTGGGGGCGCCGTCGCCGGTGTACCAGCTGTCGGAGTCGAACAGCCAGCGGGAGTACAGGTCCTGGTGGAAGTCGGGGTAGACCTTGATCCCGGCGTCCAGGAAAGCGCCCATCTGCGCGGTGGCCGCCGCCAGGTAGGAGGTGCTCACCTGCCCGCGCACCGGTTCCGCGTAGGCCCAGGAGAGCAGGAAGCGGACGGAGTTGCCGCCGCCGAGCGCCCTGAGCGCGGTCGCCGACTTCTTCGCGTCGGCGACCGAGGCGAAGGGCAGACCGTTGTTCTCCTTGAGTTTCGTCTCCCCCGAGACGTTGTAGCCGCGCAGGACGACCTCGCGGCCGAGGCCGTCCTTGAAGGTGCCGCCGTCGACCGTGAGGGTGGTCGCGGCCTGGGCGTCGAACCAGAGTTCGTCCGTGGATGCGGAGGCGGGCTGGGTGGGGCCCGCCGTGGTCAGGAAGCCGGTGACGAGTACCAGGACACCGAGCAGACTAGTGCGCAATCTTGACATGTCCGCCACATTCGACATGTGCACTACCGTCCCAATGGGCAGGCGAGCCGTCAATAGCAACTGACGCACGAGTAAGTACCCTTTTTCGCAAGACAGTTCACCTGCCACGACCGATTCTTTGCCCATGGGCGGCCGCGCGAGGCCTCGCGCACCGACCGCGGGGGCGTCCGGATCGGACGGAGGACGCCACCGATCGAAGGCGCCCGGAATTCAGCCGATGTTCACCCGAACGTCACCATGAAGGGCCCTGCCGACGGAACCGGCCTATGGTTGAGCGCAGTTTGAGCCGATTTGTTCGGTACTCCGTCCGGCGTACAGGAAAGGTGGTACGAGCGGTGGACAGCTCTGCTCGCGGGCTCCGCGAACACACGCCAGGCACTCGTGATTTCGACCCGAGGAGCGCCCTGCCCCGTCTCGATCGCCTCGGGGCCCCGGAGGGGCAGAAGCGGTCGGACGCACGGAACGAGCGCTGCGCGTCGTTGTACGACGCGATACGGGACATGGGCCGGTACGAGGCGGCAGTGGAGGCGGAGAGACGCCGGCAGGGCGGTGACGACCTCCTGCCCGGCCCGTGACGACGTGAAGCCGCCAAGGCCGAGCCGCGTGTGAGGGGCTCGGCGAGACCGACCACCATGGGGCTGGGCTTGCATGGGCACAGAACCGCGGACCGACACTGGCTCGTCCCCCGAGGAGCCCGCGGGACGCACCATGGGCAACAAGTACGTCAAGGAGTTCATGCGGGTCGTGCACGTGAGCCTGCGCAGCTGGTGGTGGGGGGAGCCGCTGGCGGCGACGTCCGGCGGTCTCGGGGGCGCCTGGATCGGGCATGACGACGACCTGCCGATGGACGAGGTGCTGGGCGTCGCCGTCTCCATGGTGGGTGTCGTCATCGGGTCCGTGTTCGCCGTCCTCGCGATGATCACCCGTGCCTGCGACAACACCTTTCTGCGCAGGGCGAGAAAGGCCCGGCTCCTCCCCGTCGTCAACTACCTGTGGCCGTTCTTCACCATCATCGGCATGGGGATCCTGTCCATCGTCTTCCTGCTGCTGATGGCCGGAATCTCCGAGGACGCGCCCACGCTGCTGCTGATGACGGTCAGCGCGTCGGCGGGCTTCTGCGTCCTGTGGACCCTGGCCGGTCTGCTGCCCGCCCTCGGGGCGCTCATCGTCTTCACCCGCCTCATCGAGAAGACCTCAGGTGTGAACGACTGAGGACGGCCCGGAACCGAACGGCACCGGTGCGGGGACGCGCGCCGCGTCTCCCGCACCGGTCGTCGGTTCGGCCTCGTGTCACTCGTCGACGTTGAGCACGATGTGGGTCCGGTGCCCGTCCAGGGTGATGTAGCCGTCTCCGTAGGCGGAGCGGTAGTGGCCGGTGCCGCCGACGATGGCGGTCTTGGCCGTGACGGGTCGCAGAGGCCGGTAGTCGACCATGTCGCTGAGGGTCAGCGTGCCCTTCTTCAGGCGCAGTACGCGAGTGCACTGGGCGGTGACCGCCTGGGCCCGGGCCTGCACCACATCGCACTCCGACTCGCCGTCACCGGCGTACCGCAGCTCGGTCTTCCCCGACTTCTTCGCCTTGTGCTTGGTGTAGAGGGCCAGCGGGGTGGTCCAGGTGCTGCCGACCACACCGTCCAGGGACGGCCAGGTGGCGACCCGGTTGATGCCGACGAGTTCGACCTTCTCGATGTCGTTGTCCTCGTCCTTCTGCTCGGCGTGCGCCGACGTCGGAAGAAGGGCGAGCGTGGTGGCGAGGGCGGTGACGACCACCCCGCGGACAGCCGATGTGATCACAGAACCTCCAGGTCGGACAGGGTGCACTCAGGCGGCGGAACGGCCGACGTGCCGTCGGCGGGTGAACACCGGTCAGTCATCGACGTAGAGGTCGAAGACGACGCGCTTGCGCAGCAAGGTGATGTAGCCCTCGCCCTCGGCGTCGTTGTAGATGCCAGTGCCGCCCGCGATGGCGGTCTTGGCGGTGACGGGCTTGTGACCCGTGCGGCTGATCATGTCGTGGAGGGTGATCTCCCCGCCCTTGAGGCGCAGCACCCGCGTGCACTGGGCGGTGAACCGGTGGTGGTCCGCTTCGACGACGGTGCAGCGCGAGCCGCTGTCGCCGACGTACTTGCCCTTGGGGTCGTGCAGCTGCAGATACGTGGTCCAGCTGTCGCCCGGCGCGGGGTGTGCCGGGGCGGTGTCGTACGCGGCGTGGCCGACGAGCTTGACCCGCACGACGTCCTCGTCCCCGACGTCCGCGGCGGCCGGCGCGGAGAGCGACGTGGTGAGAGCTGCGGCCAGGGCGCCGAGGGTCACGGCGCCGCGGGCAGTGGCAGAGGGCATGCGTCCTCCCAGGTGTGTGTGACGGTGGGTGCTCGGGTCAGGAGCATGGTCATTTCATGTACCTGGGCCTCCCGTGGCAACACGCCTGGCGCGGCGAGGGGCGCAGGCCACCCGAACAGGGGCGCGGGCCTTCGTCCCCCTGGGCGTTCGCGCACCCGGTCGGCCGCTTCCACGCGGGCGCACGGCTGCGCGGGGGCCCGCCCCGTGTGCCGTACCCCGGCCCTCGTACTTGGATGGAGGGGACGTGAGAGGAGCGGGCGATGCGTGACATCCTCCCGGCGCTCGGCGCGTGGTACGCGGCGGGCTCCCCCTTCGGCCTCGCCACCGTCGTCGCGGTCAGCCGGAGCGCGCCGCGCGGGCCGGGGGCGGCCATGGCGGTCGGGCCCGGTGACGAGGTCGTGGGCAGTGTGTCCGGCGGCTGTGTGGAGGGCGCGGTGTTCGAGCTGGCCCAGGAGGTCGTGGCGTCCGGCGAGGCACGGTCGGCGACCTTCGGGTACAGCGACGACGACGCGTTCGCGGTGGGGCTGACCTGCGGCGGAGAGATCACGCTCCTGGTGCGCCGGGTGACGGCGGCCGAGGACCCGTCGTTCGGGCAGGTCGTCGCGTCGGTGGGCGCCGGGCGTCCGGTGACGGTGGCGACCGTGGTCGACGGCCCCGGCCGGCTCGGCGCCACGCTGGCGGTGTGGCCGGAGCGGACCCTCGGCACCCTCGGCACGGCGGGCCTGGACGCCGCGGTCACCGCCGACGCGCGCGGGGAGCTGGCCCAGGGCGTCACCGGAGCGCGGCACTACGGTCCGCACGGGGAGCGGCGCGAGGATTCGGTCACCGTCTTCCTGCACTCCTTCGCGCCGCCGCCCCGCATGCTGGTCTTCGGCGCGATCGACTACGCGGCGGCGGTGGCCCGGATCGGTGACTTCCTCGGGTACCGGGTCACCGTGTGTGACGCCCGCCCGGTCTTCGCCACCCCGAAGCGTTTTCCCGCCGCCGTCGAGGTGGTGGTCGACTGGCCGCACCGCTATCTGCGCGGCACCGTCACCGACGACCGCACGGTCGTCTGCGTGCTCACCCACGACCCCAAGTTCGACGTGCCGCTCCTTCAGGAGGCGTTGCGCCGGCCGGCCGCGTACGTCGGGGCGATGGGGAGCCGCCGGACGCACGAGGAGCGCGCTCGGCGACTGCGGGAGGCCGGGCTCGACCCGGCAGAACTGGCCCGGCTGCGCTCCCCGGTCGGCCTGGACCTCGGTGCCCGTACGCCGGAGGAGGTGGCGGTGTCCGTCGCGGCGGAGATCGTGGCGCTGCGGTGGGGCGGCAGCGGGGCGCCGCTGACGGCGACGACCGGGGTGATCCATCCGCCGGCCCCGCCCCGGTGAGGGGGTGGTGGCGCGGCCTGGTGCCGGTGAGGGGGTGGCGGCGGGGCCCGGCTCAGGTCCTGGGCGGTAGTCGGTGCAGGTGGACCTCCGTCAGGGTGCCGTCCGTGATCGTCGCCGTCATGTAGGTGCAGTGGGGCTGGCGGCGGCGGTCGGTCGGGGAGCCGGGGTTGAGCAGGCGCAGGCCGGTGGAGGCGGTCGTGTCCCAGGGGATGTGGCTGTGGCCGAAGACGAGGACGTCGGTGTCGGGGAAGCGGGCGGCGCAGCGGGCTTCGCGGCCCTGGGCGGGGCCGGTCTCATGGACGACGGCGAGGCGCAGCCCGGCCAGTTCGGCGCGGGCCACCTCGGGGAGGCGGGCGCGCAGGCCGGGGCCGTCGTTGTTGCCGTACACGGCGATCAGTCGGCGTGAGCGGGCCTGGAGGAGGTCGAGGGTGTCCTCGTCGACCCAGTCGCCGGCGTGCACGACCACGTCGGCGCGCGGCAGTTCCGCGAGGAGCGGTGCGGGCAGCGCCTTCGCGCGCTTGGGCAGGTGGGTGTCGGAGAGGAGCAGCAGTCGCACCCGGACAGGGTGTCACTCGATGGGGATCTCCGCCCACACCTGCTTGCCGCCGCTGACCGGGACGGTGCCCCACGCGGAGGACATGGCCTCCACGAGCAGGATGCCGCGGCCGCCGGTGGCCTCCCAGCCGATGACGGTGGGTTTCATCGGGGTGCGGGGGGAGGAGTCGGCGACGGAGACGCGGAGGCGGTCGGCGAGCAGGGTGAGGTCGAGGCGGACCCGGCCGTCGGTGTGCACGAGGGCGTTGGTGACCAGCTCGGACACCACGAGGAGCACGCTGTCGGCCACGGAGTCGACGCTCCAGCGGCGCAGGACGCGCCGGGTGTAGCGGCGGGCCTGCCCGACCGCCTGGGGCACGCGCCACACGCTCCAGTTCTCGCGCTGGGGGCGCAGGGCCATGCCGTCGTAGCGGACGAGCAGCAGGGCCACGTCGTCGTCGCGGTTGGCGCCGCCGAGGAGGGTGTCGGCGACCACGCCGAGGTGGGCGGGGTCGGCGGCGGACAGTTCGGCGGCGAGGTGGTCGAGCCCGTCCTCGACGTCGACGTCGGCGGACTCCACGAGGCCGTCCGTGGTGAGCGCCAGCAGGGTGCCGGGGGTCAGCCGCAGGGGGCTCATCGGGAAGTCGGCCTGCATCACGACGCCGAGCGGCGGGCCGCCCTCGGACTCGCTGATCTCGGTGCTGCCGTTCGGGTGACGCAGCACGGGCGGGATGTGGCCGGCGCGGACGTACCAGGCGGAGCCCTCCTCCATGTCGATGTCGACATAGCAGCAGGTGGCGAACAGGTCGGTCTCCATGTCCATGAGGAGCCGGTTGGCGTGCGAGACGACGACGTCCGGGGGGTGCCCCTCGACGGCGTACGCGCGCAGCGCGGTGCGCATCTGGCCCATCAGGGTGGCGGCGCCCGCGTTGTGGCCCTGGACGTCGCCGATGACGAGGGCCACGTGGTTGTCGGGCAGCGGGATGACGTCGTACCAGTCGCCGCCGACCTCCAGCCCTGCGGTGGTGGGGAGATAGCGGGCGACGGCGACCGCGCCGGGCAGCTGGGGCAGTCGGCGCGGGAGCAGGGTGCGCTGGAGCATGCCCACGAGTTCGTGCTCGGCGTCGAAGGCGTGGGCCCGCATCAGGGCCTGCCCGGCCAGGCCCGAGGCGGCGGTGAGCAGGGCGCGTTCCTCGGGGCCGAAGTCGTGGGGGTTGTCCCAGCCGATCAGACAGGCCCCGGCCATGCGGCCGCCGGCGGGCAGCGGGAGGACGGCGAGGCCGCCGGGGCCGACGTCGGCGAGGGCCGGCTCCAGATCGGCTCCGGCGGGCCAGATGCCTGCGCGTCCCTCGCGCAGCGCGTTGGCGAGGGTCGGCATGGTGCGCACGGGCGCGTCCGGCCACTCTGAGCGCCATTCGGAGCGCCACACCTCGGGCCAGACCTCCGGCTGCGGCGGATCGAGGACGGTGACGACGAGGCGGTCGCCCTCCAGCTCGGCGAGGGCGATCCGGTCGGCCTGGAGCGGTTTGCGCAGGGCGGTCACCACGGCCTGGCTGACGTCCCGGACGGTGCCGGCGGTGGCGAGGGCGGCGGCGAGGCGCTGGATGCGGGCCACGTCGCCGCGTCCGGTGCGCAGGGTGGAGGCGTCGGCGACGGTGCCGACGAGACGGGCTGGCCGCAGCTCGCCGCCGGGCAGGATCCGGCCGCGCAGCCGGAGCCACTTCTGCTCGCCTGACGGCTGGAGGATGCGGAACTCCAGCTCCCGGTCGCCGATGGACATGTGGTCCGCCTCCACGACGGACATCAGCGCCGGCAGGTCCTCGGGCACGGTCAGCGCGATCAGGGTCTCGACGCGGCCGTCGAAGTCGTCCGGGCCCATGCCGAACAGCTCCAGCAGCCCGTCGTCGACCTCGACCCGCCCGGTGTCCATGGCGAGGTCGAACGAGGCACCGGACCCGGCGGCCGGGGCGGGGGTGGCACCGGCGGCCGCCTCCGCGAGCAGGTCGAGGCAGTGCCGGTCCTCGGTGTCGAAGGCGTCCGTGCCGTCACCGACGGCCACGAGACAGCCGCGCTCGCGCAGCGGCAGCACGCCCAGGGTGAAGCCCTCGGCCGGGGCACGGCTGGCGTCGGCGTCCTCGGGGAGGCCGGCGTCCCGGTCGACGTCGGCGCCGGCGTCCCGCTGCAGGTCCGCGGAGGCGAGCCAGCGCGGGCGGCCCGAACGGCACGTCTCGGCCACCGGAGCGGTGCCCGAGGCCGGGTAGCTGTCGGAGAGCCCGTAGAGGTTCCTCGGCACGCCGGCGGAGGCGGTGAGGGACAGGGCCTCGCCCTCACCGTCGGGGAGGTACACGGCCGCGACGGTCGCGCTGGTGAACACGAGCACCTGTTCGAGGATGGCGTGCAGCCGCTCGTGCGGATCGAGATCGCCGCCGAGCGTCTTGAGCGCGAGTTCGGCACGCAGCGTCCTCGTTCCGTGTTCCGCAGCGCCCTCACTGACCACGTCCGCAATTACAGCGCTTCCGGCCCGCTCGCGCAGCCCCTGGGACCGTTCGGCGAGGCCGGGGGCCTCGCCGCGGGGCGCCGTCGGGTTCGAAAGCAGCCGAACAGATCTTTACGTATGCGTTCCGCACGGTGGTCGCGTGACAGGCGTGACGGGTCACTGGTGACAGCCGTGACTGTCGGGCACCGGGGCGGGCTGGAAGGCTCGTCCTCACCCGGCCCAGGGGGCGACGGCAGTGACGGCACACGACCCGGGGGACGCGCATGGACAAGCGGTACGAGGCGTACGCGCTCGCCGACCGACACTTCTACGAGACACCGGACCGGCTGTCGGCCGGTGACCGCGCCGGCACGGCGGCGCCGGGCTACGAGACGGCCGGGCGCGCGGTCCCCGAGGGCTGGCGGGCCGCCCGGATCGGGGACTGGCTGACGCTGACCCCGGTCGACGACGGCGGGCGGCCCCGTCCCGGACCCACCCAGGGATGGAAGGTGCACGCCTCCGCCACCCGGGCGAACGCGGACCGTGTCGCGGCGATCGTGTGGGACTACTGCGTGCCCCGGCGGATCCCGTTCAAGTTCGTCCCGGGCCCGCACCTGCTGCACCTGCGCAACGCGAAGTACGCGGCCCGCGACACCAGCGGCAAGTTCGTGACCGTCTACCCGGCCGACGAGGAGCAGCTGCACCTCGTCCTGCGCGAGCTCGGGGCGCTCCTGGAGGGCTTCGAGGGGCCGTACATCCTCACCGACCTGCGCTGGAACGAGGGACCGCTGTACGTCCGCTACGGCGCCTTCGCCCGCTCCTTCGTCGTCGACGAGCGCGGCACGCTCGTCCCGGCGGTCCGCGACGGCGCGGGCATCCTGGTGCCGGACCAGCGCAAGCCGACCTTCCATGTGCCCGACTGGGTGACCCTGCCCGCGTTCCTGGAGCCGCAGCTGGCGGCACGCAACACGACCACGGTCGGCGAGCTGCCGTACCGCATCGAGAAGGCGCTGCACTTCTCCAACGGCGGCGGGGTGTACGTCGGCACCGACACCCGCGACGGCCGACGGGTGGTCCTCAAGGAGGGGCGCCCGCACGCCGGGCTGGCCGCCGACGGGGCCGACGCGGTCACCCGGTTGGAGCGGGAGAAGGCGGCGCTGGAGCGGCTCTCCGGCCTCGGGGTGGTGCCCGAGGTGCGTGACTGGTTCACCCTGGGCGACCACCGCTTCCTGGTCATGGACTTCGTCGAGGGCCGCCCGCTCAACTCCTACGTCGCCGAACGCCACCCGCTGCTCGCCCCGGACCCCGGACCGGACGCGGTCGCCGCGTACACGGCGTGGGCGTTACGCGTCCACCGGGCCGTCGAGGAGGCGGTCGAGGCGGTGCACGCGCGCGGGATCGTCTTCAACGACCTGCACGTCTTCAACATCATGGTGGCGCCCGACGAGCACTCGGTGTCGCTGCTGGACTTCGAGGCGGCGGCGCCCGCCGAGGAGAACGGCCGCCAGGTCGTCGCCCACCCCGGCTTCCTCGCGCCCCCGGACCGCACGGGCCCTGCCGTCGACCGCTACGCCCTCGCGTGTCTGCGCCTCGCTCTGTTCCTGCCGGTCACCTCGCTGCTGGTGGTGGAGCGGGAGAAGGCCGCGCATCTGGCGGCGGTGATCGCGGAGCAGTTCCCGCAGGTGCCGCCCGCGTTCCTGGACGAGGCGGTGGCCGAGATCTCCCGTGACATCGGGGCGACGGGGCCGACACCGGCATCGGCACCGGCACGGGTGGCGCGGACCCGGGCGCCCGCGGCCGGGGCGGGCGGCGTGGCGGCCGACTGGTCCCTCGCCGAGCCCGGCGACTGGCCCTACAGCCGTGACTCCATGGTCAAGGCGATCCTGGCCTCCGCGACGCCCGAGCGCGACGACCGGCTCTTCCCCGGCGATGTCGCCCAGTTCTCCGACGGCGGCGGCCTCGGGCTCGCACACGGCGCGGCCGGCGTCCTGTACGCGCTCGCGGAGGTCGGCGCCGAACGCTACGAGGAGGGTGAGCGCTGGCTGCTCGACCACACCGACCCGGTGCCGATCGGCACTCCGCTCGGCCTGTACGACGGTCTCGCGGGCGTCGCCCACACCCTGGAGCGGCTGGGGCACCGGCAGCGGGCCCTGGACCTGGTCGAGCAGATCCTCGGCGAGAAGTGGCACAAGCTGTCGTCCGACCTGCGCGGCGGGATGGCCGGCCTCGGACTGGTCCTCGACGAGCTGGCGCGGACCACCGGTGAGTCCGCGCTGCGCGACCACGCGGCGCGGGCCGCGGACCTCCTCGTGCACCGTCTCGCCGAGCCCCGCCCGGCACCGCCCCGCCGGCGCGCCGGCCTGCTGCGCGGCGCGAGCGGACCCGCGCTGTTCCTGTTGCGCCGGTACGAGGCGACGGGCGACCGCGCGGCGCTCGACGCGGCGGGCGAGGCGCTGCGGCAGGACCTGGAGTGCCTCGTCGAGCAGAAGAACGGCGGGCTGGCCGTCGACGAGGGGTGGCGCACGATGCCGTACCTCGGCGACGGGAGCGTGGGCGTCGCGATGGTGCTCGACGATTACGTGGCGGCGGTCGGCGGCATCGGGGCCGGTGCCGGTGCCGGTGAGGGTGACAGTGCCGGTGAGGGTGACAGTGCCGGTGAGGGTGACAGTGCCGGTGAGGGTGACAGTGCCCGTGCCGATGACGGTGGCGTCCAATTCGCCCGCCTGACGGACGAGTCCGCCCGGGTCCGTGCGGGCGTCCTGACCGCCGCGACCTACCGCTTCTACGCCCAGCCGGGGCTGTTCGAGGGCCGCGCCGGGATGATCCTGCACCTCGCCCGGACGGGTGCCCCGCGCGAGCGGCTGGCGGAGCAGATCGCCGCCCTCGGCTGGCACTCGATGCCCTACCAGGGGCAACTGGCCTTCCCCGGCAACCACTTGATGCGGCTCTCCATGGACCTCGGTACCGGAACGGCGGGGTGCCTGCTGGCACTCGGCGCGGCCCACGCCGCCGCCGACGACACCACGGCGCACCTTCCGTTCCTGCCGCCGCCACGACGGCGGCCCCAATGACGCGGTTCCGCCGTCCGGCGGAGTCGTGACGCACCATCCCGTCCCCACAAGGGCCCTTCGCGGGCCATCGATCGAAAGGAAGCGACATGGCACTTCTCGACCTGCAGACGATGGAAGCCGACGAGACGACCGGCACCGGCGGCCCCAGCTCCCTGAGCGTGCTGTCCTGTGTGAGCGCGGCCAGCATCACGCTCTGCCTCTGATCGTCCGAGCGGGGCGTCCGGGCCACCCCGGACGCCCGTCGGACCGGCACGGCGGCTGAGTCGCGCCGACGGCTCCGGACGGCCCCTCCCCTGTCCGGGGAGGGGCCGTCCGGGGCCCATCCGACTTTCTTCCGGTCACTCATCAGGCCATTCATCCGGCCGTTCTCCCTGCCGTTCATCCGGCCGTTCATCCGGTCGTCCCACGTGAGGACGGGTATGACGACCCTCACCGAAGGCGGTGCCCGCGGCCCGGCGGCCGTGTCCGTCCCCCTGCTGCGCTCGACCGTCCGGCACTCCGGCCCCCGTTGTACGGCCCTGGCGTTCGTGTCCATGGTCTCGACGGGGGCGAACCTGTTGCTGCCGATCGCGCTGGGCGGGGCCCTCGACCTGCTGCTGGCCGGTGACCCGGACGCCACGCGCCGGGTGCTGTGGTGCGCCGCGCTGGTCCTCGCGGTGGCCGTCCTCGACGCGGTCGAGACCGTGCTCGGCGGCACCACGAACGCCCGGGCCACCGCGTGGCTGCGCCACCGTCTGGTCCGGCACGTCCTGGCAGTGGGGCCACGCGCCGTCACCCGGTTCGGCCCGGGGGACCTGGTGGCCCGGCTCGTCGGGAACGCGGCCCAGGCGGGTACGGCCCCCGCGACGGCCGGCGCTCTGCTCGCCGCGCTCGCGGGGCCCCTGGGCGCGGTGGTCGCCCTCGCGTTGATCGACCCCCGGCTCGTGGCGGTCTTCCTCATCGGCGCCCCGCTGCTCGCCCTGGTGCTGCGCGCCCTCGCGCGGGACTCCTCCGACTGCGTGACGCGCTACCAGCGTGCCCAGGGCCGTATCGCGGGCGGACTGGCCGAGGCCGTCGCCGGGCACCGTACGATCGCGGCCGCCGGCACGGCCGACCGCACCGTCGCCCGTGTCCTGCGCCCCCTGCCCGAACTCTCCCGCGAGGGGCACCGCATGTGGCACGTCCAGGGCCGCGCCGCCGCCCGAGCGGCGACCGTGGCCCCGCTCCTGCAGCTCGCCGTCGTGGCCACGGCCGGGGTGCTGCTGACCCGACAGCAGCTGTCCGTCGGCGAGTTGCTGGCCGTGTCCCGGTACGCCGTACTGGCCGCGGGTGTCGGCGTCCTGGTCGGGCAGCTCTCGGGCCTGGTCCGCGCGCGGACGGCCGCCGAGCGCCTGGACGAGCTGGAGGGCGAACCCCCGACCGTGTACGGGGAACGCGCGCTGCCGCCCTCCGGCACGGGGCGGCTGGAGCTGCGCTCCGTGACCGTCCGCCGGGGCGGGCGCGCCGTGTTGGACCGCGTCGATCTGGTGGTCCCGGCCGGTGCCACGGTCGCCGTCGTGGGCCGGTCGGGCGCGGGCAAGTCGCTGCTCGCGGCGGTGGCCGGGCGGCTGGTGGACCCGGACGAGGGAGAGGTACGGCTCGACGGGGTGCCCCTTCGCGAGCTGGACCGTCGCGAGCTGCGCCGGGCGATCGTCCACGCCTTCGAACGCCCCGCCCTGCTGGGCGAGTCGGTGGAGGACACGATCGCCTTCGGCCTCTCCCGCCCCTCCCCCGCCCGGGTCCGGGAGGCGGCCCGCGCCGCGCACGCGGACGGCTTCGTCCGCCGCCTTCCCGAGGGTTACGCCACTCTGTGCGTCGAAGCACCCCTGTCCGGTGGCGAGGCCCAACGCCTGGGCCTGGCACGCGCGTTCGCCCGCGACAGTCGTCTGCTCGTGCTCGACGACGCCCTCTCCAGCCTCGACACCCTCACCGAGCACGACATCACCGACGCGCTGCTGCGCCCCACGACCGGCGGCAGCCGCCTCCTCATCGCCCACCGCGTCACCACGGCCGCCCGCGCGGACACGGTGGTGTGGCTGGAGAGGGGGAGCGTGCGAGCGGTGGGGCCGCACACGGAGTTGTGGCGCTCGGCGGAGTACCGGGAGCTGTTCGGCACGCGGGAGCCGGCCGCCACGGGCCGGGGGGACACGTCGGGCGGAGGGGGCCGATGAAGGACGGTGGCGAAGGACGAGGGTCCACCGGAGGAGACGAACCCGAGTCGACCCGGACCGAGCACACCACCGCGTCGCTGGGCACGCCCGGCGCAGGGGCGGGGGCCGGGCAGGCCAACCGCCTGGCGGGGAGCGGGCCGCGGGCCGGGCGGGCCGACGGGTCGCCGCAGGCCCTCGGCCCCCCGGGCGTCCCCCCGCTCTGCGGTTCCCCGGTCCTCCCCCCGCCCGGCCTCCTCCGCCGGGGCCTTCGCTTCCTCCGGGGGCGGGCGCCGGTCGTCGCGTGGCTGGTTCTGTGGTCTGTCTTGGAGACGGGGCAGACGTTTCTGATGGGGTACGCGCTGGCTCGGGCCCTCGACGACGGGTTCCTCGCGGGGCGGGCCGGGGTCGGGCTGGGGTGGCTCGGGGCCGCCGCCGGGGCGGTGGTGCTGGGCGCGCTGGGGACCTGGCGGGTGTACGGGTGCGTGGCGGGGCTCGTGGAGCCGTTGCGGGACCGGCTGGTGCGCGGGGTGGTCGGGCGGGGGGTCCGGGAGGCGGACGGCGGGGCCCTGTCCGGGCTGACCCAGCAGGTGGAGATCGCCCGGGACACCTTCGCCGGACTGGTCATGGTGTCCCGCTCGTTCCTGTTCACCTCCGCCGGGGCGCTCGTAGGACTCTTTTCGCTGGCCCCGCCCCTGCTGCTCGTCGTCGCGCCCCCGCTGGCCGTCGGCGTCGCCCTCTTCCTGGTGACGCTCAGGCCTCTGGCCCGCCGCCAGGAGCGCTTCCTCGTCGCCGACGAGGCGCTCGCCGACCGGCTCGGTGCCGTCTGCCCGGGGTTGCGGGACATCACGGCGGCCGGTGCGGAGGACTCGGTCGCCGCCGACACCGGCCGGTGCGTCGACGCCGAGTTCCGGGCGGCGCGTTCCCTGGCCCGCTGGGGCGTCGTACGGGTCGCCTCCCTCGCGATCGGCGGGCAACTGCCCGTCCTGCTGCTCCTGCTCACCACCCCTTGGCTCCTGGACCAGGGCGTCACGGCGGGCGCCCTGATCGGTGCCCTCGCCTACGTCACCCAGTCCCTCCTGCCCGCCCTGCAGAACCTGGTCCTCGGCCTGGGCACCAGCGGCTCCCGACTCGCGGTGGTGCTCCGCCGACTGTCCCCGGCTCCCACCCCGCCGCCGGTGGACCCCACAGTCCCCGGCGAGACCGTCCCGCGCGCCGCCCTCCCCCGAGCTGCCCTCCCCCACGCCGGGGCCTCCCGGGACGCCCTCTCCCTCGCCTCCGTCACCTTCGCCTACGGCGCCTCCGCGGCCCCCGTCCTCGACGGACTCGACCTCCGTCTCCCCCACGGCACGCACCTGGCCGTCGTCGGTCCCAGCGGCGTCGGCAAGTCCACGCTCACCGGGGTCGTCGCGGGTCTCCTGCGCCCCCGGCAGGGCACCGTCCACTTGTGTGGGCAGCCGGTACCTGGTGCCACATCCCGCGCACACCGCGTGCTCATCCCACAGGAGGCGTACGTCTTCCGGGGATCCCTCGAAGAAAACCTCGGCGAGCTACGGCCGAAACCCGTGCCCGAGGACGAGTTGTGGGCCGCCGCCGAGGCCGTGGGGCTCACCGAGGTGATGGTGCGGCTGGGCGGACCGGCCGCCCAGGTCGACCCGCGCGCGCTGTCCGCCGGGGAGCGGCAACTCGTCGCGCTGGCGCGGGCGTACCTGTCGTACGCGTCGGTCGTGATCCTCGACGAGGCGACCTGTCACCTGGACGCGGAGGCGGAGGAACGCGCGGAGCGGGCCTTCGCCCGGCGGCCGGGCACGACCCTCGTGGTGGTCGCGCACCGCGTCAGTTCGGCCCGCCGCGCGGACCGGGTGCTGGTCATGGACGGCAGGTCCGTGGCGTACGGGGACCACGACGGCCTCCTGGCCCGCTCACCGCTCTACCGGGACCTGGTCGGCGCGTGGTCCCCGGCCCCTACGCCGGTCCGCTCCCCCGACGCCTCAGAGCCATCCCTCCCCCTGCGAGATCCGGATCGCGTCGATCCTGTTGCGCGCCCCCGTCTTGCGGGTGATCGCGGCCATGTAGTTGCGCACGGTTCCGTGGGAGAGGTGCAGGCTGCCGGCGATCTCCGCGACGGAGGCTCCCTCGGCAGCCAGGGATAACACGCTCAACTCCCGCCGGGTCAGCGGCATCTCGGCGGCCTTGAGGAAGCCGAAGCCGAGGGAGTCGTCGATGAAACGTCTCCCCCGGGCGACCTCACGGATCGCGGAGACCAGCCGCTGCGGGGAGCCCTCCTTGTCCACGTAGCCGAGGGCACCGGCCTCCGCCGCGCGCTTGAGCAGGCCGGGTCTGCCGGCGTGGGCGAGGACCAGCAGGCCGGGGTTCGGGCCGCCCGTGGCGCGCAGATCGGCGAGCGGCGGGATGCCGACCGCGTCCGCGCAGTCCAGGTCCGCCGCGCAGACGTCGGGGCGCAGGGACCGCACCCGCCCCGGCGCGGCGCGCCAGGACGCGTCGAACACCGCCAGGTCGGGTTCCCGGCGGAGCCACTCCGCCAGCACCGATCTGACCAGACACTCGTCGTGCACGAGAAGTACCCGGATCACGTTCGCCCCTCCGCCTGCCGGCCACCGATGTCCTCCGCTCAGCGCGTGCCCATTGTTGGCGCCCCCGACCACGCCCGGGCGCGAAGAACCAGCCATCGGGGTGCGTGGGGGCGCACTCCCGGCGCCCGTGCGCGATGCCGCGCATCAGCGAGGGGGCATGGCGTGGGCGAGAGGGGGTACGGCGGTGTGTCCCGGCACGGTGCTCGCCGTGCGGGTGCGGCCCCCAGGGGGGAGCCTTGACCCTGGGGCGTGTCGCACGGTCGTGCGAGGAGGTGGTCGGCATGTCCGACGTCCACATGTCCGGCGCGCGGACGACCGTCGAGACGGCCCGCGTCGGCCATCCGCTGCTGTCGCTGGCGCTGGCCGCGATGATGGACGACGTCCAGGCCCACTCCGGCGCGGTGTACCTGCTGACGCCGGACGAGCCGGTGCTGGAGATGGCGGTCATGGCGGGGCTGCCGAGGTCGTTCGCCGCGCCCTGGGAACGGGTGGGGCTGAACTCGCCGATCCCGGTCTCCGAGGCCGTGCGGGGGCGGCGGCTGGTGTGGGTCAACGGCGAGGAGCAGATGGCCCGCCGCTATCCCCGGATCGCCGTGGTCCTGCCCTACCCGTTCGCCCTGGCCGCGCTGCCGGTGGCGACCCGCGACACCACCTACGGCGCCGTCTTCCTGACCTGGCCCGGCTCCCACCCGCCGGAGCTGAGCGAGCGCGAACGGGACCAGCTGACCTCGGCCTGCGAACGGCTCGCGATGCGGCTCAGGCGCGCCGAGGAGGAGGGCCGGCCGGTGCGGCCGGAGCCGGACCTGTCGGCGCCGTCGACGACGACGGTCGCGGGGACCCTCGGCACGGTGGAGGCGGCGCGGATGGTGGCGCGGCTGCCGTACGGGATGTGCGCGCTCGATCTGCACGGGCGGATCACCTTCGCCAACGCGGCCACGGCCGAACTACTCGGCATCCCGGTGAGCGGGCTGCTGGGCACCCAGTTGTGGGTGTCCGTGCCGTGGCTGAACGATCCCGCGTACGAGGACCGGTACCGGGCGGCCCTGATGAGCCAGCACGTGACCTCGTTCGTGGCGCTGAGACCGCCGAGCGACTGGCTGTCGTTCCGGCTGTACCCGGGGTCCAACGGCCTGAGCGTGCGGATCGCGCGGGCCCGCGCGGTCGCGGAGGCCGAGCACCCTGCGCGGGAGGAGCACGACGGGCCGGGCCGGCTGGTGACCATCCACCATGTGCTGGCGCTGGCGAGCGCGCTCACGGAGGCGGTCGGGGTGCAGGACGTGGTGGATCTGGTCGCCGACGAGATCGCCCCGGCCATCGGCAGCCAGGCCCTGGTGATGCTCGGCTCCCGCGCGGGGCGCCTGCATGTGCTCGGGCACCGCGGCTACGCCGACCCGCACCTCGTGGAACGCTTCGACGGGATGCCGCTCACCGCGGCGATGCCCGGGGCGCACGCGCTGACCACCGGGGTACCCGCGTTCTTCGAGTCCCGGCAACAGCTGGAGCACCTCTATCCGCTGCGCCAGGAGACCCCGGACGGGCTGGGCGCGTGGGCGTACATCCCGCTGATCGCCTCGGGGCGGCCGGTGGGCACCTGGGTGCTCGGGTACGCGGAGCCGCATCCGTTCCCGGCCGACGAGCGCGCGGTGCTGACCAGCCTCAGCGGCCTCATCGCCCAGGCGCTGGAACGGGCGCTGCTGTACGACGCCAAGCACCAGGTGGCGCACGGGCTCCAGAAGGCGCTGCTGCCGCACTCGCTGCCCTCGATCCCGGGCATCGAGTCCGCCTCGCGCTATCTGCCCGCCACCCGTGGCATGGACATCGGCGGCGACTTCTTCGACCTGGTCCTCTCCCATGGGAGGGCCTCGGCCGTCATCGGCGACGTGCAGGGACACAACGTGACGGCGGCGGGGCTGATGGGGCAGATCCGCACGGCGGTGCGCGCGTACACGACCGTCGGGCAGACGCCGGAGGAGGTGATGAGCAGTACCAACCGGCTGCTGATCGACCTGGGGTCGGAACTGTTCGCCAGCTGTCTGTATCTGCGGCTGGACCCGGAGCACGGGACGGCCGTCATGGCGCGGGCCGGGCATCCGCCGCCATTGCTGCGCCGGCCGGACGGGAAGGTGCGGGTGCTCGACCTAGCGGGTGGTCCGCTGCTGGGGATCGACGCGGCGGCGACGTACCCGACGACGGAGGTGGCGCTGACGGAGGGTTCGGTGCTGGTCCTGTACACGGACGGGCTGATCGAGTCGCCGGGCGTCGACATCGAGGACGCGCTGGCGGATCTCGGGGAGCGGTTGGCGTCGGCCGGGGAGCGGCCGTTGGACGCGCTGGCCGACAGTCTGGTGAGGGAGACCGAGGCGGCGGAGGAGCGGGCGGACGACGTGGCGCTGCTGCTGCTCCGGGCCACCGGCTCCGCGGGGTGACACCGCCCCACGCACATGGGTCCGGCCCTCCCGCCGGAGGGCCGGACCGTGCCACCTGTCGGCCGGAACCGCTGTGGTGGGGCCGACGGGTGGGTCGTGGGGCGACGGCCGGGGTCAGTGGCCGCTGATCCCCGGACCGTCGTCCACGTACTCGGTGGCGTTCGCCTACTGCTGGACGCCCTGCTCGTGGACGCCCTGCTCGTCGGCGCCCTGCTCGTCGGCGCCCTGCTCATGGTCCTGGCCCGCACCGGCGGCGGCACCGGCGTCACCCGCACCGGCGGCTGCGGCCTCTTCGCCCGCACCGGCCACGGCACCCGCGTCGCCGGCACCGGCGGCTGCGGCGCCCTCTTCCTCGCCCGCGCCCGCCGCGGCGGCGCCCTCTTCCTCACCGGCACCGGCCACGGCACCGCCGTCGGCCTCCTCGCCGGCTCCGGCGGCGGCGCCACCGTCGGCCTCTTCACCCGCACCGGCGGCGGCACCGCCGTCGGCTTCCTCACCGGCGCCCGCGCCCGCGTCGCCGAGGGTGGCACCCGTGGCCGCGAGGGCGGTACTGACCGGCTGGAAGAAGGTCTCGCCACCGACGGTGCAGTCGCCGCTGCCGCCGGAGGTCAGACCGATGGCCTGGCCGTCCTCGGTGAAGAGCGAGCCGCCGCTGTCGCCGGGCTCGGCGCAGACGTCGGTCTGGATGAGACCGGTGACGGTGCCCTCGGGGTAGTTGACCGTGGCTTCGAGGCCGGTGACCTGGCCGTCGGCGAGCCCGGTGGTGCTGCCCATGCGGAAGACCTGGAGGCCGACCGCGGCCTCGCCGACCGCGTTGATGTCGACCGTCTGGCCGTTGCCGAGGTCGACCGTGCTGGCCGCCTGGGTCGCCGGGTCGTTGTAGTTGACCAGGGCGAAGTCGCCCGCGCCCGGGAACGTGGCGGTCGCCGCGTCGACGGTGCCGACCGGCGCGCCGCCCTCCTCCTCGGACCACTCGGCCTCGGCGACACCGCAGTGACCGGCGGTCAGGAAGGCCGGGGCGCCCTCGGCGTTGACGACGTTGAAGCCGGCCGAGCAGCGGGCGCCGCCGCCGAAGATGGCGTCGCCGCCCTCGAGGAAGGGCTTGAACGTGCCGGCGGACTTCTTGATGGTCGCCATGCCCGTGCCGAGCGACTTGACGGTCGACTCGATGGTGTCCCAGTTCTCGCCCGTGACCGTGGAGTCGGCGGTGACCTGGAGCTTGTTGGTGCGGGGGTCGATCGCCCAGGCGGTGCCCGGGACGGTGGCCTCCTCCTTCAGCGTGGCCGCGCCCTTCTGCAGCTCGGACCAGCTGTTCTCGACCTCACGGACCTCCGCGCCGGCCTCCTGGGCCTGGATGATCACGTTGTTGTCGTCGCCGTCGATCTCGAGGCCGTCGATGACGTTGATGATGAGGCGCTGCTCGCCCGAGTCGTAATACGCGCCTGCGAACGCGTCACCGAGCAGGTCCTGCAGCTGGGAGGCGAGATCCGAGGCGTCACTCGCGGCGAGCGTCTTCGGGGCGGCGCCCTTGGCGTCCGTCTGCGACGCCATCGCGTTCGGCAGGATGAGGGCTGCCGCGCCGAGCGCCGCCACGCCGCCTGCGGCTATGAACGCCTTGCGCTTGGTGGCTCGTTTGTGACTCAACTCTTGACCTCCTGGGGACGGGGTCCGTACCGCCGTCCGGCGGGTGAACTGGGGGCGCCTGGTTGCCAGTTGGTACGGATGGTTCCGAGGGGGTGTTCAACGCTCCGCAAAAAGATTCCGATCTTCCATTTCGCAAAGCGCGCTACGAGCCCTGTTCGCCTGCCATTTCACGACTTCCCGCCCGCGGGCCCTGTGGGGTCCCTGTGTCACCGGGCGACCCACCCCCTCTTCGACACACTCGGCTACCACCCGGTAGCGGTCCGTCGACGCCGGTGATCGGGAAACCGGCTTCAGGGAATCTCCACACCGAATGCTCAGCGGAGTCACGGCCGGTGGGAGTTCTGCACAGGCGCCGCTCGCGTGCCGCGCCTTTGAGGCGGGACTGTCCCATTCGTTTTCCGGCTGGCAATGAAGGGCGTATGACGATGCCGCGATCCGTGTGAAGAAGCTGACCCCAAGCGGTGCGCACGCCTGCACCAATGAACCGTCATGGTCACCAACTGTGCTGGTGAGAGGCCATGTTGATTGGAAGCGGGCGGCGGCGATCTGCTTATATCCATCGCACCGCGGGGGCCGCCGAGCTCTCGGAGTGGGGAGCAGCCAGCTCTCCGGATCGAGAAGTGGGCACCCACGTGCGCGGCCGTCGTTCTGTCCCCAGAAGGGGGCCGCTCCCCCCTTATGAATAGCTATACGAAGGGAAGTTCCATCATGAACTCCACCCCCCAGGTTGAGACCGCCGAGATCTCGGACGCCGCCCTCGACGCTGTCTCCGGTGGCCTCTCGGTCAACGCCGTCGGCACCGTCACCGGCCTGGTGGACGGCATCGCCCCGGTCTCCGGCCTGGTCAACACGGCCGTCGGCACCGTCGAGGGTGTGACCGGCCTGAACACCGCCCCGGTCACGAGCCTGGTCGCCGGTCTCTGATCGAGCCCTCACGCCGCTGAGTCCCGGAACCACCTGACCGGTTCCGGGACTCTCGGGGTGCCCTGGACGTCGTCCAGTCTTCTGTCGTCTCCTGTCACGCAGGTGAGGGAAGTCCCGTGCAGTTCCGCCAACAGGCCCTCGCCAAGCTCCAGTCACCGGAGGAACTCGACCTTCCGGTGCGCTTCGCCCGCCCCCAGGGCTGGCTGGTGCTGTCCGTGACGGTGGTCGCGATGGCCGCCGCCTCCGTGTGGGCCGTCACGGGTTCCGTCGCCTCCACGGTCGGCGCGCCCGCCGTCCTCACCCACGGGCAGGGCAGTTACGTCCTCCAGAGCCCGGTCGCCGGGCAGGTCACCGCCGTCCTCGCGAAACAGGGCGAACGGCTGCCCGCCAGGGCTCCCGTCCTGAAGGTCGCCACCGCCGACGGCGAGAGAGTCGTACGGTCCGTCGCGGCCGGCCGGGTCTCCGCGCTCGCCGCCACCATCGGGCAGATCATCCAGACCGGCGCGAACGTCGCGGCCGTCGAGAAGGTCGCCGACGCCGACGACCCGCTCTACGCGACGGTGTACGTGCCCGCCGAGAACGCGGCCTCGATCCCGAAGGACGCCGAGGTGGACCTGACCGTGCAGTCGGCGCCCACCCAGCGGTACGGCGTGCTGCGCGGCCATGTGAAGAAGGTGGACCGCACCGCGCAGACCCCCCAGTCCATCGGCGCGTTCCTCGGTGACACCCAGCTGGGCGAGCAGTTCACCAAGAAGGGCCGGCCCGTGGCCGTCACCGTACGGCTGGACCGCGCGGCGTCGACCGAGTCGGGCTACCAATGGTCCTCGCAGGACGGACCGCCGTTCGAGCTGACCTCCATGACCATGGCCACGGCGTCGATCCGGATGGCCGACGAGCGCCCCATCGATTGGCTGCTGCCGTGACCGCGTCCCAGGACACCGCCCGGCCGCCCGCACGCGGCAGACGCAAGGCGGCCCCGTCGAAGCGCCCCGTGCCCAAGGGCAGGCAGAAGACCGTGCGTACGCCGACCGTCCTCCAGATGGAGGCCGTGGAGTGCGGCGCCGCGTCCCTCGCCATGGTGCTCGGCCACTACGGGCGGCACGTCCCGCTGGAGGAACTGCGCATCGCCTGCGGTGTCTCCCGGGACGGCTCGCGCGCCAGCAACCTGCTGAAGGCGGCCCGCAGTTACGGTCTGACCGCCAAGGGCATGCAGATGGACGTGGCCGCCCTCGCCGAGGTGAAGGCACCGGCCGTCCTCTTCTGGGAGTTCAACCACTACGTCGTCTACGACGGCATGGGCCGCCGCTTCGGCCGGCGTGGCGTCCACATCAACGACCCCGGCAAAGGCCGCCGGTTCGTGCCCATGGAGGACTTCGACTCCAGCTTCACCGGTGTCGTCCTCGTCATGGAACCGGGCGACGCCTTCGAGAAGGGCGGACGCAGGCCCGGTGTCCTGGGTGCCATGCCCGCCCGGATGCGCGGCACCTCCGGCACCCTGCCCGCCGCCGTCCTCGCCAGCCTGCTGCTGGTGGCGGTCGGCGCGGCCGTCCCCGCGCTGAGCCGCACCTATATCGACATGTTCCTGATCGGCGGCCAGACCTCCCTGCTGGGTGTGCTGTTCACGTCGATGGGCGCGTGCGTCCTGCTGACGGTCCTGCTGACCTGGCTGCAGCAGGCCAACCTGCTGCGCGGTCGGCTGATCTCCTCCACCCTCTCCAGCGCCCGCTTCCTGCGGCACCTGCTGCGGCTGCCGGTCACCTTCTTCTCCCAGCGCAGCCCCGCCGACCTGGTCCAGCGGCTCCAGTCCAACGACGCGGTCGCCGAGACCCTGGCCCGGGATCTCGCGGCGGCCGGTGTGGACGCGGTCGTGGTCGTCCTCTACGCCGTGCTCCTCTACACGTACGACCCGCAACTCACCTTCGTCGGCATCGGGGTGGCGCTGCTGAACGTGGTGGCGATGCGGGTGGTGATCCGGCTGCGCGCGACGCGTACGGCGAAGCTGCGCGCGGACAACGCGCGGCTCACCAACACGGCGTACACCGGGCTCCAGCTGATCGAGACGATGAAGGCGACCGGCGGCGAGGAGGGCTACTTCCGCAAGTGGGCCGGGCAGCACGCCACGACGCTGGAGGAGCAGCAGCGGCTCGGGGTGCCGAGCGCCTGGCTGGGGGTCGTCGCCCCGACCCTCGCCACGCTCAACAGCGCGCTCATCCTGTGGATCGGCGGCATGCGGGCGGTCGAGGGCCATATATCCGTGGGCCTGCTGGTCGCGTTCCAGGCGCTGGTCACCCGGTTCACGGCGCCCCTGACCCGCCTCAACGGGGTGGCGGGCCGGATCCAGGACTTCGCGGCGGACGTGGCCCGGCTGAAGGACGTGGAGAACTTCCAGGCCGACCCGCTGTACGCCCGCCCGGACGCCGCCGAGTCCACCCGTCGGCTGAACGGGCACGTCGAGCTGGAGAACATCACGTTCGGCTACAGCCCCCTCGACAAGCCCCTGCTCACCGGCTTCGACCTCACCGTGGGCCCGGGGCAGCAGGTGGCGCTGGTCGGCGGCTCCGGCAGCGGCAAGTCGACGGTGTCGAGGCTGATCTCGGGGCTCTACACCCCGTGGGAGGGCGTGATCCGCATCGACGGCCGGCGCCTGGAGGACATCCCCAGGGGGGCTCTGGCCGCCTCCGTCTCCTTCGTCGACCAGGAGGTGTTCCTCTTCGAGGGCACCGTCCGCGACAACGTGGCCCTGTGGGACCCCTCGATCCCGGAGGAGGCGGTGGTGGAGGCGCTGCGGGACGCGGCCCTGTACGACGTGGTGACGCGTCGCCCGGGTGGCATCAACAGCAGGGTCGAGCAGGACGGCCGCAACTTCTCCGGCGGGCAGCGCCAACGCCTGGAGATAGCACGGGCGTTGGTGCGCAGGCCGAGCATCCTGGTCCTCGACGAGGTGACCAGCGCGCTGGACGCGGAGACCGAGCTGACCGTCATGGACAACCTGCGCAAGCGCGGCTGCGCCTGCGTGGTGATCGCCCACCGGCTCTCCACGGTCCGCGACAGCGACGAGATCGTCGTCCTGCAGCACGGCACGATCGTGGAGCGCGGCCGGCACGAGGAGCTGGTGGCACGCGGCGGCGCGTACGCCCAGCTGGTCAGGGAGCGTTGAGATGACTGCCGTGCACGAGGGGCAGAGCGGTCAGGGCGGCTACGACGGCGACCTCGTCCTCGGTGCGCTCGGCGCGATGGGCACGCCCCTCGACTGCGCCGGCCACACCCGGCTGGACCTCGAAGGGCCGCAGACGCTGTGGCTGGTGGCCTCCGGTGCCCTGGACCTGTTCGCGGTCGACGCGGACCAGCAGGGCCACTGGCACCATCTGGGCCGCCTCGAAGCGGGTGCGCTGCTGCTCGGCCCGGTCGCCGGGCCCCAGCACACGCTGGTCGCCCGCCCGCTGCGCGACTGCGTGGTCCGGCGCATCGGCCTGCGGGAGCTGTACCAGCAGGCGGGCACCGAGACCTGGTCGTACGACGAGTGGGGCAACCCGCAGCTCGTGCCCCCGCAGACGAGTCCCCTCGAATACGCCCTCGCGCTGGGCGTCGGCCGTGGCCTGTCCATCCTCTTCCAGGCGCCGATGGCCACCGAGCAGGCCGCCGCGCCCACCGACGACGACGTGTTCTGGATGCGGGTGCCGCCCGGCAGCGTCCAGTACGGCTCGCTGTACGGCGCGGAGGCGGCGGCCGATCTGCTGATGGACCCGGGGGTCTGGCAGAGCATGGTCGACCAGCAGTACCGGCTGCTGGCCACGCTGGACCGCTGGATCGAGCAGCTGGAACGCACCCACGAGGACCGCACGGCCGCCGGGATCAAGGCCGGTGAGGCGGTGCGCGCCCAGGCCGACCGCACCCTGCTCGCGTCCATCGGCAAGTCGTCCGGGAACCGGCGTACGACGGCGGCCGACGCGGACGCCACGTACGCGGCCTGCGGGCTCGTCGCCCGGGCGGCGGGGATCTCGCTGTCCGAGCCGGCGCAGAGCGGAACCGAGAGCGACCGGCTCGACCCGGTGGAGCGCATCGCGCTCGCCTCCCGGGTCCGCGTCCGTGCCGTGCGCCTCGCCGGGAGCTGGTGGCGGGAGAACGTCGGCCCGCTGGTCGGGCACCGGGCGCTGTCGGGTGCGCCGGTGGCGCTGCTGTGGCGGCGCGGCGGCTATGTGGCCGTCCAGCCGTCGTCCGGCCGGGAGACACCGGTCGAGAAGGCGAACGCGGCCGAGTTCGAGCCGCGTGCCGTGATGTTCTACCGCCCGTTGCCCGAACGGGTGCTGAGCCCGCTGCGCCTGATGCGGTTCAGCCTGCACGGGACGAGCGGTGACATGACGGGCCTGCTGCTCAGCGGGCTGGTGACCGTCGTGCTCGGCTCGCTGGTCCCCATCGCGACGGGCCGGATCCTCGGCGAGTACGTGCCGAAGGCCCAGGAGAACCTGATCGTGCAGGTCTGTCTGGCGATCATGCTGGCGAGCGTGGTGTCGGCGGCGTTCATGCTGCTGCAGAACCTGACGATCCTCCGGCTGGAGGGCCGTATCGAGGCGACGCTGCAACCGGCGGTCTGGGACCGTCTGTTGCGGCTCCCGACGAAGTTCTTCACCTCGCGGTCCACGGGCGAACTGGCCAGCGCCGCCATGGGTATCAGCGCGATCCGGCGCACGCTGGCCGGCGTCGGCCCGGTGGTCGCGCAGTCGGTGACGGTCGGCGCGGTGAACCTCGCCCTGCTGCTCTGGTTCAGCGTTCCGATGGCCCTGGCGGCGATCGGCATGCTGGTGGTCGTGGCGGCGGTGTTCCTGGGCCTCGGTCTCTGGCAGGTCCGCTGGCAGCGCCGGCTGGTGGTGCTGGGCAACAAGCTGAACAACCAGGCCTTCCAGACCCTGCGGGGGCTGCCGAAGCTCCGGGTGGCGGCCGCCGAGAACTACGCCTACGCGGCTTGGGCGGGCGAGTTCGCGCGCAGCCGGGAGCTCCAGCAGAAGGTCGGCGGCATCAAGAACCTCAACACGGTACTGGGCGCGGTGTATCTGCCGCTGTGCACCCTGCTGATGTTCATGCTGCTGGCGGGTCCGGCACGGGGGTCGATGTCGGCGGCGGAGTTCCTGACCTTCAACACCTCGGTGACGATGCTGCTGACGTCGGTGACCCAGCTGACGGGGGCGTTCGTGTCGGCGGTGGCGGTGCTGCCGCTGTTCGAGGAGATCAAGCCGGTGCTGGAGGCAACGCCGGAGGTCCGCACGGCGAGCACCCGGCCGGGCGTGCTGTCCGGCGCGCTGGAGGCCCGCCGTCTCTCCTTCCGCTACGCGGACGACGGTCCGCTGGTGCTGGACGACGTGTCCTTCGCCGTCGCCCCCGGGGAGTTCGTGGCGGTCGTCGGCCCCAGCGGCTGCGGGAAGTCGACGCTGCTGCGTCTGCTCATCGGCTTCGACAAGCCGGTCTCCGGGAGCGTCCTGTACGACGGTCAGGACCTCGGCGCCCTGGACCAGTCCGCCGTACGCCGTCAGTGCGGGGTCGTGCTGCAGCACGCCCAGCCGTTCACCGGGTCGATCCTGGACGTCATCTGCGGCACCGAGCCGTTCACGCCGGAGGAGGCGATGGCGGCGGCCGCGATGGCGGGCCTCGCGGAGGACATCCAGCGCATGCCGATGGGCCTGCACACCATCGTCCAGGGCAACGGCGCGATCTCCGGCGGGCAGCGGCAACGCCTGATGATCGCCCAGGCGTTGATCCGCCGCCCCCGCATCCTCTTCTTCGACGAGGCGACGAGCGCCCTCGACAACGAGACCCAGCGCACGGTCATCGAGAGCACGCGGGCCCTGAACGCCACGCGGATCGTGATCGCCCACCGGCTGTCCACGGTGATGGACGCGGACCGGGTCGTGGTGATGGAGGACGGCAAGGTGGCGGAGGTCGGAGCACCGGGCGAGCTGCTGGCGAACCCCGCGGGGCGGCTGCACGAGCTGGTCCGCCGCCAGATGGCCTGACCGGCCCCGCTGCCCGTCCGTCATCGGGGCTTCGCCCCGGACCCCGTTCGCGCAGTTCCCCGCGCCCCTGAAAGGGCCGGACCCGCGCCGTTCAGAGCGACAGGTCGCGCTCGTACCAGGTGCCCGTTTCACCGCTGAGGTCGTCCGGGTCGGCGGGACCTGCGGGCACGAACCCGGCTTTGATCAGCACCTTCCGGGAGGCGGTGTTGTGGTGGGCCACGGCCGCCCGCAGGGTGCGCAGGCCGTGCTCGGTCGCCGCCCACCCGCACAGCTTCCGTACGGTCGCGGTCGCCACGCCCTGGGCGGCGACGAGTTGGGCGACCCGATAGCCGAGGTGCGCGGAACCGTCCTCGATGTCGACCAGGTTGAACCTGCCGAGCACCGAGCCGTCCTCGGCGACGAGCACGTGGAAGGCGCAGACGCCGGCGTCCTGCTCGGCCAGCAGGGCGTGGAACCGGTCGGTGAACTGCGTGAAGAACGCATCGCCCCGGTCGGGGATCGAGGCGGCGAAGTAGGCACGGTTCGCCAGTTCGAAGTCCAGGACGGCGGCGGCATGTTCGACACGCAGTCGTTGCAACTCGGGCATCGCTCGACCCTAGTCGGAGGGGGCGTTGAGGGCTTCTGATTTCTCTCGCGCGGTGGGCGCCGGCCCCGGGATGAGCAGGACCGAGGCGATCGGCACCGCGGCGAGGGCCAGCCAGGGCACGGCGGCCGGCAGGTCCGCGTCCATCAAGGCGCCCGCCCCCGCGCTTCCCACCAGCACGATCAGGCCGGAGACGGAGGACATCGCCCCGGTGTAGAGCCCCAGGCGCCCCTCCACGGCGAGATCGGGCACCCATGCGCGAGCCGCCGGAGCCACCAGCATCTGCCCCAGTGTCAGGAGGACCACGAACCCGGCGGCGGGCAGCAGCCCGGCCGTGCCCGTCCACTGCGCGGGCCGCGCCAGGCCCACCACCCCGAACCCCGAGGCGATCAGGAGCAACCCACCGGTCATGGACCGCCGCAGGTCGAGCCGCCCGGCCGCCCACCGCGTCACCGGCAACTGCGCCGCCACGACCAGCAGCGACGACAGCCCGAACAGCCAGGCCAGCGCCGTCTGCGACCCCGTGGCCCGCTCCACCTCGTCGGGCAGGAGCAGGTACAGCTGGTTGTAGGCCAACAGATACGCGCCGTACGCGCAGCACAGCGCGAGGAACCGCCGGTTGCGCAGCAGCCCGCCGAGACCACCCCGCATCTCGACCCGCTCCCGCCCCGGGATGTGCTGCGGCAGCAGCCGGACGTGCCCGGCGAGGACCAGGACGAAGACTCCGGCGCCCGCGAGGCAGACCACCCGGTAGTCCACGGCCAGCAACAACGCGCCGATGAGCGGTCCGACGAACGCCCCGGCCTGCCCCGCCACCGTGAACAGCGCGAGCACGCTCGTACGGGGTCCGCCGCCGGACTCCTCCCAGACCACCGCCTGCCGGGCCACCTCCGACTCGACGGCCGGGGAGAACAGCGCGGCGGCGAACCCGATCAGCAGCACCGACCCGATGACCGACCAGTCCTCGTCCGCGTACCCGAGCCACGCGAAGCCGGCGATCCGCAGGGCGCACCCGGCCAGCACGACGGGCCGTACGCCGTACCGGTCGGCCAGCGCGCCGCCGACCACGAACAACCCCTGCTGGCTGAAGGTGCGCAGCCCCAGCACGAACCCGACCATCCAGCCGGCCATGCCTATCGCCGTACCGAGGTGCTCGGCGAGGAACGGCAACACCGCGAAGAACCCGACGTTGAAGGCGAGCTGGGTGAGAATCAGCAGCCGCAGAAGGGGGTTGAGCCGCCCCCACGTCCCGCGCCGCGACACCTTGCCGGCCACGCCTGCGGCCGCCGCACCACCGACGACCGCACGCCCGGCCGCTTCGTTCTCGGCGGCCCGGCTCCCGGGCCTCCCGGCTCCCTCCTCCGTCGTCCGCCCCGTGAGGGGCGCGGTCGGGGGCTGTTCGGGCTCGGTCATCCGGTCTCTCCGACGGTGGGGGCGGCGGCGGGCTTCGGTCGCTGTGGGGCCCCGGCGAGCGGACGGCGCGGCAGGCGTACCCCGCCCGCCGCCGTGACCGCGAGGGCGCCGAGGAGGGCGAGGGCGGTGGCGGGGGCGAGGACGGCCCAGGGGGCGCGTTCGGCGTAGGGCTGGTTCTCGGCGAGGAGGAGGCCCCATTCCGGATCCGGGGGTTGCGCGCCGAGGCCGAGGAAGCCCAGGGTGGTCAGGGCGAGGGCCACGCCGGGCAGGCGCAGCAGGGCGTGTCGGGCGACGGGCGGCAGCACGGCGGGCAGCAGTTCGCGGCGGAGCAGATACGCGTCGTCGGCGCCCAACCCCCTCGTGGCCGTGATGTGCGTCGTGGCCCGCTCCTGTTCGAGCAGGGCGGTGGTGTGCGCGGCCAGGGGCACCCAGGCGACGGCGGCCACGGCCAGCGCGGGCGTCGCCGCGCCGCCGCCGACCACTCCGGCGACAAGGAGCCCCGCGAGGACCGCGGGCACGGCGTTGACGGTGTCGACGAGGGGGCCGGAGAAGCGGGGCAGCAGCCCGAGCAGGACGCCCGTCAGCAGCGCGGCTGCGCTGATCGCGACCGCCAGGGCGAGGGTCGTGAAGGCGCCGTGACCGATGCGGGCGAGGAGGTCGCGCCCGAGTGCGTCGGTGCCCAACGGGTGTGCCCAGGAAGGGGGTTGGAGCCGGGCGCCGGTGTCGAGGGCGAGCGGGTCGCGCATCAGGCCGAGCGCGACGACCGCCAGCAGGAGGGCGCCGTGCAGCAGGGGGGCGCGGCTCGGGGCCGGTGGCGTGGGGCGGTGCAGGGAGTGCAGCGCGCCGTCGCGGAGGGCGGGGCCGACGAGGCGGTGGGCGGCGAGGCGGGCGAGGGTCCCGGCCACGGCGGCCAGCAGGACGAGTGCGAGGGTGCCTGCCTGGAGGACGGGGAGGTCCTGGGCGAGGGCGGCCTGGAGGGTGGTGCGGCCGAGGCCGGGTATGTCGAAGACCTGCTCGACGGCGACGGCACCGCCGGTGAGGCCGACCACGAACAGGCCGAGGTTCGGCAGCAGTGCGGGTACGCAGCGGCGTACGGCGTGGCGGGCGGTGGCCCGGCCGGGTATGCCGCGTGCGGCGGCGGCCAGTGCCCAGGGTTCCGCGAAGACGCCGGGCAGCAGGTCGCCGAGCATCCGGCCGAGCAGCGCGCCGGCGGGCAGGCCCAGGGCGAGGGCGGGCAGCACCGTCCACCGCGGCCCGTACCAGCCGAGCGCGGGCAGCCAGCCGAGGTGCACCCCGACGACGACGGCGAGCACGGACGCGGTGAGGAACTCGGGCAGCGCGGCGAGCATCGCGGCACCGCTGCCGCCGCCCCGGCGGTCGTCGAGACGGCGGTGCGCGCCGAGCCAGAGGGTGCGGGCGCAGACCGCCGCGGCCGTGGCCGCCGCGACGAGAAGCGCGGCGGCCATCAGCAGCAGGGAGACGCCGAGGGCCTGGGCGACGGACGGGGTGACCTCGGCGCCGGAGATCCACGACCGGCCCGCGTCACCGCGCGCCAGCCCGCCGAACCACTCCCCCAGGAGTCTCAAGGGACCGGCGTCGAGCCCGAGTTCGTCGCGTACGGCCGCCAGGACCTCCGGCGTCGGGTCGCGTTCGGCGGAGCGTGCCTTGAGGACGGTGAGCGCCGGATCGGTGCGCGACAGCCACGGCAGCAGGCCGATCCCGCACAGCAGACCGGCGGCGAGCAGGGCCCGCCAGAGTGCCCGTATCAGCGCCGGGTCCCCGTTCCGACCAGCGTGCGCTCGTACGGGTCCAGGATCACGCCCCGCACGGAGGTGCTGACGCCGGTGATGATCCGCTGGTGGACGAGCGGGACGGTGGCGTCGGTGGCGAGGATCGCCGCCTCGGCGGTCATCGCCGCCTGCTGCCGCTTGGCGGTGTCGGACTCCTTCGCGGCGGCGGCGACGGCCCGGTCGACCTTCTTGTCGCAGAGCAGGGCGAGGTTGTAGCTGCCGTCGCAGGTGAAGTCGCCGGCCAGGATGGTGACGGGGTCGCCGGTGTCGAGGAGGGAGTTGCGGGCGCCGACAAACGCGTCGAACTTGCCGGCGAGGGCGTCGCTCTCCAGCCGCGAGTACTCGCGGACCTCCAGCTTCACCTCGAACCCGGCCTCCCTGAGCTGCTGTTGCAGCACCTGGGCGACCTCGGGCAGCTCGGGCCGGTTGTCGTAGGTGGCGAGGGTGACGGAGGTGCCGTCGGGGTCGGCGGCCTTCGCGCGGCCGGCCGGTGCGACGCGCTTGCCGCCGGCCCAGGTCACGGCGGGGCCGAAGATGCCGACTCCGGCGTCCGCGTGTCCCTCGTACACGTCCTTGGCGAGGACGGAGCCGTCGACGGCCTCGCGGGCGGCGGCCCGCAGCTTCGGGTCCTTGAACGCGCCGGTCCTGGTGTTGAGCAGGAGGCTGGTGGTGCGGGTGGTGGCCGTCTCGCGGCGGGTGGCCTTGTCGAGGGTAGGCCTGCGACACGGGGACGGCCTCGGCGATGTCGACCTGGTCGGTGCGCAGGGCGTTGGTGCGCGCGGAGCCGTCGGCTATGAACTTGGCGTCGATGCCGCCGGCCTGGGCGCGGCCGCCCCAGCATTCCTCGAAGCGGTCCAGGGTGGCCGCGGTGGTGCCGGTGACCTTGGTGAGCTCGAACGGGCCGGTGGCCGTGCCGACCGGGTTCACGCGCTCGGCGCCGTAGGCCTTGGCGGACAGGATCGCGAGGCCGGGGCTGGTGAGCCTGAGCGGCAGGGCGGGGTCCGGGTCCTCGGTGGTGACGCGCACCTGGCGGTCGCCCTCGGCCTTCGCGGTGAGGCTGATGCCGGAGAGCGCGGGGGTGACCGGTTCGGCCTCGGTGGCCCGGGTGAGGGCGGTGGCGACGGTGGCCGGGGTGACCTCGGTGCCGTCCTGGAAGGTGGCCTCGCGCAGGGAGAAGAGCCAGTTCCGGTCGTTCTCGCGGGTCCAGGACTCGGCGAGCGCGGGGGCCGGGACGCCGTTGGCGTCCAGCTTGGTCAGGCCCTCGGTGACGCCGAGCCGGCTGAGGAGGGTCGCGTCGGCGCCGTACGGCGAGAAGTTCTCGACGGGCGGGAAGGCGAGGGCCACGCGCAGTCGGGAGCCGTCGCCTGAGGCGTCGTCGGTGGCCCCTCCGTCCGAGGCGAAGCAGCCGGCCAGCAGGGGGGCGAGGAGCAGGCCGGCGACGGCGCGACGGCGACGGGGAGTGCGCATGGTCCTTGGTTCTCTGTGGGGGACGGGGCGGCGGGGACAGAACGAGGGGGGCGCGACGCAGCCTACATGAGAATGATTTTCATGTAATCGGCGAGGGGGCGACGGTCGCGGGCACCGGGACCTCGAAGTGCACCACCCGCTCCCCGGTCGTCTCGCGCTCGTCGCACACGGCCACCCCCTGCGAACGCCAGAAGTGCTCGGCGCCGGGCACCCCGGGGTCGGTGTGCAGGTACACGGAGCGGTAACCGCCGTCGGCCGCCGCGAAGTCCAGCAGCGCGGCGACCAACCGCCGAGCCAGCCCTCGCCGTCGATGCTCGGCGCGGACGTACACGCGACGCAGTTGCGCGGTCTCCCCGGACGGGTAACACTCGGCCAGCCAACGGGGGTTGGGCGGATGCGCGGGCCCCCGGGAGTCCAGCGCACCCGTGGCGACGACCGCGCCGTCCCGCTCGTCGACCGCCACCAGGAGCACATGGCGAGCCGGAACGACGTACGCGCCCCGCAGATCGATGATGTCGCCGTGCCAGCGCGGCACATAGCCCGTCCCGAAGTCCCGGTAGACGGTGTCGAGCATCACCGTCCGCGCACCGTCGAGGTCCTCGGGCCCTGCCACTCTGATGTCGTAGTGCTGCACCTGCACATCATATGCAATAAGTCTGATCATTCCGATCAGGGGTTCGGATCGCCGCGCCCTCGGCGGGGTGGTACTGCGCGGCGCGCGGTCGGCCTGGATGCGACCGTGCGCCACCGCTCGCCGTACAAGACACGCGTGTTGAGGCGACGACCGGGTACTCCGGAGGTCATGCGGATGAGTGTGGTGGATGTGGGATCGAACACCGTACGGCTGGTGGTGGCGGACGCCGAGGGGGGCGTGCCGCTGCCGGTGCACACCGCCAAGTGGCGCCTGCGGCTGTCCGAACAGGTGCCGCCCGGGGGTGATGTGCCCGACGAGGCCGTGGAGCGGTTGTGCCAGGCGGTCACAGCCGCGGCGCGGACGGCGGAGAGATGGGGGGCGTCGACACCACTGGCGTTCGCGACCGCCGTGGTGCGGTCGGCGCCGAACTGTCGGGAGGTGCTGCGCACCGTGCGCGCGGAGACCGGCGTCCTGATCTGTACCCTGCCCGGCGAGGTGGAGGCCGAACTCACCTTCCTCGGGGCGCGGCGGTGGATGGGCTGGCGGTCGGGGCCGCTGGCCCTGCTGGACATCGGGGGCGGCTCGCTGGAGGTGGCCTTCGGACGGGGACGGCTGCCG
Source organism: Streptomyces sp. SP18BB07 (assembly GCF_036322545.1). Classification (NCBI taxonomy): domain Bacteria; kingdom Bacillati; phylum Actinomycetota; class Actinomycetes; order Kitasatosporales; family Streptomycetaceae; genus Streptomyces; species Streptomyces sp. SP18BB07. The sequence continues at coordinate 128,415 of NZ_JAQYWT010000284.1, read as the reverse complement.
GACTTCGTGGCCTCGCTGCCGCTGGGCGCCAACCGGCTGACGCACGAGTTCTTCCACGGGCAGGACCCGCCGTCGCTGGAGAGCATCAAGGCGCTGCGCCGCAAGGTCCGTCATCAACTCCGGGACGTCTCGGCCCGCATCCGGTGGGAGGGGCCGCGCACGGCCGTGGCCACCTCACGCACGTTCCAGCAGCTCTCCCGGCTGTGCGGATCCGCGCCTGGCCGTCATGGGCCCTTCGTGGAACGGGAGTTGCGGTGCGCGGACCTCGGCGAGGCCATCACCCGTCTCGCCGCCCTGCCCGCGGCCCAGCGGGCCGCCCTGCCGGGCATCTCCGCGCCCCGGGCGACACAGAGCCTCGCCGGGGCGCTGGTCGGGCACACCACGATGAAGCTCTCCGGCCTGAAGAGCGTGACGATCTGCCCCTGGGCGATCCGCGAGGGTGTCCTGCTGCGGCACATCGAGGACGGCCCGGCGTGGTGGTCGGAGGTGACCCGGGACGTCGAAGCCCCCGGGTCGGCCGGTTCGAGCACGCCGGGGGCGGTGCCGCTGCGGATCGCGGCACCGGCCCGCTGACCGCACCCGGTCGACCCGATCTCCCTCCAACTCACCCCATGGTCACCCCATCTCACCGCACCGCACCTCACAGGCAGGAAGGAGCCCCCCATGACTCACCAGGACAAGAGGAACCCGAAGGACAAGCACAGCCCGGACGACAAGCGCGACACCGCCCTCGACGAGGTCCTGCGCGAGGCGGAGCGGGCCGAGACGGACGTCACCGACTCCGAGGGGCGCCGTCGTCACCGTGGAGAGGCGGGCGACGCGATCACGCCCAATGAGCGGGCCCAGGAGGAGTCCCACCACGACTAGAGCGCCTGGGACTCGGGGGCAGGCGGCACGTTGCCGAAAGTCAATACACGGGGCGGCAATTCACCTTTTCGTGTGTCGTAGATCTTGCGCCGGGGCGCGAAAGGGATGGTCTGCTCCGCGCCGGGGTAGCTAACCGGATCCGATGCGCCCTACCCCTGACAAGGTGGAGCCGCCATGAGTCCGGATGCCCATGACCGCGCCGCCCCTCGCCCCGGGGGCACGGCCCCCGAGTCCGGGTCGGTGGTGGCCAACCCGTATGCCCGCACCCGTCAGGTCGGGCCGTTCGTCGTCATCGAGGTCTCGGGCGAGATCGACATGGCGTCGGCCGGCTCCCTCGCCGAGCATCTGACGGCCGCCGCCACCGGGGCAGCCCCGCCGGACGTGCTCGTCGACCTGCGTCACGTCGCCTTCTTCGACTGCTCGGGGCTGCGCGTGCTGTGCAGAGCGGAGGCCACGGCCAGGTCACGCGGCGGGCGGCTCCGTCTCGTCTCCGACCAGCCCCGGATACACCGGCTGCTGCGCGCCGCCGGACTGCTGGGCCGCTTCCCGCCGTTACCCGACGTCCCGTCCGCGTCTTCCCCGCCCCCGCCCCCGCCGCAACGGCCAAGTCTCAAGTAGCAGTTCAATGAAACGATTGAAGGACCTGCGGCAGGCACACACCGTTCCGGCGGACACCGGCGCGGAATCCGAAGGACATAGAAGTGGAGACGCGCGAAGTGAAGTTCCTTCTCGAAGTCGACCTGGACAGCACGGACTGGGACGAGGGCACCACCGTCCAGGAGTTGGAGCGCATCCTGCGCTACTGGGGCGGTAACCTCCGGCACTGCGAGATCGGCCCCGGCGACGCACAGCCCCTGTACGACTCCGGTCACCAGCAGGTCGGCCGCTGGACCGTCACGTCCGAGTGACCCACCGGGCCCCGGCATGATGCCGGGGGCCGGCCCGCGGCCCCACTCCGCTTCGGCCGGCCCCCGGACGGGGATCGCATGGCACACCGCGACAGGGCTCGCGCTCCCCAGCCACGGGCCCTCGCTCATCACTCACGGGGCCACGCAACCCCCGGTCTTCCGGCCGCCGTCCGGCGGCCGTGTCGTACGGGAGGTCAGAAGGAGTAGAGAACGCTCGCGGCGGAGTCCTTCAGACACTCGTTGGCGAAGGTGCGCTCGTACGCGACGCGCTTGCCCTCCCAGACACCGTGCACGGTGACGATCACCGGGTCGTACTGCTTGGTGCACATCACCCCGACGCTGCCGCTCAGGGCCTCGAAGTCGCCGCCGCTGTCGCGGAGTTCGGCACAGGCGTCGACGGGTGCCGGATGGGTGCCGGCGGGCTTCGGCGCGCAGCTCAGGGTGACCGCCCGCTCGGGCGTGACGGTGGCCGAGGTCTCGCCGTGGCCCATGGTCAGCACCAGGGCCGACGGGGCGTACAGCCCCTTCGCGGCGGGCTCGGGGGCCGCGAGCGCGGGCCCCGCGAGGGGACCGCAGACGGTGGCCGCCGTCAGGGTGAGAGTCGCTGCCAGGCGCGCGGTCTTCGGCATGGTGTGCATCCTTCCGCTCTGCGGGTGTGCCCGGACGGCTCCGTCACATCGGTCGCGTGTACGAAGCCGGCCCGGACGGTGCCGGTTCGGCGAGCGCGAGTCTGCCGGGTCCCGGGGCGGAACACACATCGACCCCACAGGTTTCGGTAACTTTGAGTATTGAATCAGTGGCTCGAAGTCACAGAGTTCGAACATGCAAACCCCGATTCTGAGCGGTTCGCGATCGCCCCATGATCATGAATGGCCGGATCTCCATGGCTGGGCAATCGGCCTGAAACATTCCGCTTCGACGCGCTACGACCGCCCGAACGGCCCCCGACGCGACCCTGCATGAGGGGGTTCCGCAACCGGATCCGCCCTGCTGCACCGCGTGATTTGGACGGGCGCTTGCCCTGCGCTGCATGAGTGCTGGACGGCCGCTAACCGGCCTCCCGCGAGGGTGGAATCACCAACTCCACCTGGGAGAACGGGAGCAGAGAGCCGGTGTCGGCGTACCCGCGCTTCCCGACTTCCCGGGCGGATTCCGCTCAGGAACGTAAGGGACAGACTCATGGGTAACGCTGTGCGGCCACAACGCAGGGCCATTCTCACCGGAGGACTCGCGGCTGCCTCCGCGGCCTTGCTCACCGCCTGTTCGTCGCAGTCCGGCGGTGCCGGTACGGCGAAGGCGGCGAACCTGGCAGCGGCGTCCCCCGCCCCGAAGGCCGCTCCGCGCCCCGACTCCGCGCGGACGGCGTACGCCAGGCTGATGGACGGCAACAAGCGCTGGGTGAGCGGCAAGCTGCAGCACCCCGACCAGGACCCCGCGCGGCGCGCGGCGGTCGCGCCCGAGCAGAAGCCCTACGGCGTGATCGTCTCCTGCATCGACTCCCGCGTGCCGCCGGAGCTCGTCTTCGACACCGGCATAGGCGACCTGTTCGTGATACGCACCGGCGGGCAGGTCGTGCAGCCGGTGGTCGTCGGCTCCGTCGAGTACGGGCCCCTCACCGCCGGGTCCCCGCTCATCGTCGTGCTGGGGCACCAGAACTGCGGGGCCATCAAGGCGGCGTACAAGGCGATCAAGGACGACGAGGACCTGCCGGGCAACCTGCAGTCGATCGTCGAGGCCCTGCGCCCCGCCTACCAGGACATCGCCAAGGCCAAGCACGCCGACCCCGTCGACGCGATGATCCGCGCCCACGCCAACCGGACCGCCGCCGACCTGCGGTCCAACGCCTCCCTCGCTCCCCTGGTGAAGAAGGGCGACCTGAGCGTGGTCAGCGCCTACTACTCACTCGACACGGGCCGCGTGGAAACCCTCACAGGAGCCCCTTCCGCCTGACCGCCCTCGGCGGGACCGGCGTGGCCCAGGACGCCCGCACCGTCCTGGGCCACGCCGTGCGGTGTGGTGGACGGTCGGCTGCTGGATCGTCAGGATCGTCGGCGATGCGGGGTGTTCTCGACGGTGAGAGGCAGGGCGGGCGGATGGCGAAGCACTGGGCGGACTTCCAGTACGAGATCTACCTGGGCGGGATGGGCGGAGCCGTACCCCGGCTGCCCACCGACCTGACCCGGCTGGAGGAGCTGGCCGAGCACCGGCTCGGCGCCGGTCCGGTCGGCTACGTGGCGGGCAGCGCGGGCAACGGCAGTACGGCCCGCGCCAACCGGGACGCACTGGAGCGGCACCGTATCGTGCCCCGGCTGCTGCGGGACGTGAGCGAACGCGATCTGTCCGTCGAGGTGTTGGGCCGGGCGCTGCCGGCGCCGGTGGCCCTCGCCCCGGTGGGCGTGCTGTCGATCGTGCACCCGGAGGCGGAGCCGGCGGCGGCGCGGGCCGCCGCCGCGCAGGGCGTGCCGTACATCCTGTCCTCGGCGTCCAGCACACCCATGGAGCAGGTCGCGGAAGCCATGGGGGACGCGGAGCGCTGGTTCCAGCTGTACTGGGCGAAGGACCGTGAGGTCACCCGGAGTTTCCTGGAACGGGCGCAGGCCGCCGGGTACTCCGTACTCGTCGTCACCCTCGACACGCCGTTGCTCGGCTGGCGGCCCCGTGATCTGGAGCGGGCGTACCTGCCGTTCCTGCACGGCGTCGGCACCGCCAACTACTTCTCCGACCCGGCGTTCCGGGCGGGGCTCGCCAAGCCGGTCCACGAGGATCCGAACGCGGCCGTGCTGCACTTCGCGGGGATGTTCGGCGACCCCGGGAAGACCTGGCCCGACCTGGCGTTCCTGCGTGAACACTGGGACGGGCCGATCGTGTTGAAGGGGGTGCTCCACCCGGACGACGCGCGGCTCGCCGCGGACGCGGGGATGGACGGGGTGGTCGTGTCCAACCACGGCGGGCGGCAGGTGGCGGGGGGTGTGGGGGCGGCGGACGCGCTGCCGGGGGTGGTCCGGGCGGTGGGTGATCGGGTGACGGTGCTCTTCGACAGTGGGGTGCGTACGGGTGATGACGTCTTCAAGGCGTTGGCGCTCGGGGCGGAGGCCGTGCTGGTGGGGCGGCCGTATGTGTACGGGCTGGCGCTGGACGGGCAGGCGGGGGTGGAGCACGTCGTTCGTTGTCTGCTCGCCGAGTTGGATCTCACGCTGGCGTTGGCGGGGCATCGGGGGCCGGGGTCCGTGGATGGCGGCAGTCTGGTGGGTGGGGGTTCCTGACGCGGGTTTTCGCCCCCGCCGCCCCTACCCGTCCCATCCTGAAGGGGCTGCGCCCCTTTGACCCCCAGGCGTCCGTCCGGTGGGGGCTGGTCGCGCAGTTCCCCGCGCCCCTGGAAAATGCGGGGCTGCGCCCCGGCTTTTTCCAGGCCCGCAGGGCCTGGAGCTTTCAGGGGCGCGGGGAACTGCGCGAGTAGCCCCCACCGGACCCGCACCCGAACGACGACCTCTCCTGGCCCCTACAACCCGAGACCCGTCAGCAGAGTCGGTACGTCCACCGAAGTCAGCGGTGTCAGGGGCGTCACCGACCCCGTGCCGTCCTCTTCCCCGTCCTCTTCCCCGTCGTCCACCGACAGGACGGACCCGCCCTGCCCGGCCTCGGCCTCTGGCCTGGCGTTCGGCGTCGGTGTGCCGGACTTCTTCGGGTCCGGCGCCGGGGACGCGTCATCCGCCTCCGGTTCCTCGGAGACCGGCTCGGTCTCGGGCGTGGGCGCCTCGGATCCGGAAACGGAGAGGGACTCGGGGCTCGCGGTCACCCCGTCGGTGAGCCAGCGCTGCTTGGTGGAGTCGTCCCGGACCTTGACGACGACGTCCGACTTGGGCTCCGAGTCGATGGGGGCCATGGCGAGCCCTTCGCCCCACCGGGGCAGCAACTCGCCCTGGCCGGTGAAGTCGTAGCGGACGTCGTCGCTTCGCTTGGAGTGTTCGCCCGCGCAGCTGCCGAGGACGACGACCCCGGCGTCCACCTGGGAGTCCAGGCACAGTTCGGGGTTGGCGACACTGCGCAGCAACCCGTCCTCCTCGTAGGACCACTTCTGCGTCCAGCCCGAGTCGCACACGGCGAGTTCGGTCGAGGCGCCCTTGACGGCCTTGCCGCCGGCGATGTCGAGGCACAGGTCGGCGGCCTGGTTGCGCAGCCGGGTCTGCTGGGGTGCCGTGGGCCGACCGTCCGAGGCCGGCGGGGTCGGCGAAGCGCTGCCCCTGGTGGCCTCGTTGCCGGTGTCCGGCGCCGTGGCGACGCCCCCGGAGGCGCTGGTGGAGGCGGTGGGGTCGGCGCCGCTGCCGTCGTCCGAGAGGAACGCGGCACCCAGGATGGCCGCGAGCAGCGCGCCGGAGGAGACGCCGACGGTGAGCAGGGCCCGGGGGTTGCGTGCGCCGGAGGTGATCCGGCGGCGCTGCGCGGGGATCTGGGAGAGCAGTCGGTGGCGTCCGCCGCTCCCCGGACGTCTCGACGTGCCCTTCTGCGGCATCCGGCCGGGCCGGGAGTCGAGGTAGCGCCGGGCGCCCCAGCCGAGTACGGCTTCGGCGATGACCCCGCCGAGTCCGCCCTCGAAATGGCTGAGTTGCTCGGCCGCGTAACGGCAGTAGCGGCACTCCAGCAGATGCTGCTGGACGTCCGGCAGCAGCGCGCCACCGCGGCGAATGGGCACGTCCAGCAGGCGGTTGTAGAAGCGGCAATCCTTGGACGGCGCGAGTTCCCGGTGGGCGCGGACACAGCCCTCACGGAATTTGTCCCGCGCCTGCTCCAGGGTGGCGACCGCGCTGTCGGCGTCCAGCCCCAGCAAACCAGTGGGTATGGTTATCGTTTCGGCTTCTACTTCGGTGTGCCACAGCAGGCACTGGGCGACCGCCGGGAGCGCCTGGAATGAGCGCTCGACGAGCTTGCGGTTTTCGGGTGTCATGGACTTCGCCGCCCGCATACCGCGCCCTCCGGCGGGCTTGCGCAGATCCGGCAGCACACCGGAGACACCCCCTTCCGCGGACCACTCCTTGACGGTGTCACGCGCGGCCACCAGCAACCGGGGCCGCAGGGCGACACCCGACTCGCCCCGCATCAGCCCGTCGAGCACCCGATGGAAGGCGGTCGCGGTGACCATCGAGGCGACCTGCGACTGAGTGGCGAGACAAATGGCCGCGTAGTCATAGGCCGACTGCCAGTGCCGCGCCATCAACAGGGCGACGGGGTCGCCGGTACCGCCGCCCTCCGGCCATCCCCTCAGCCGGGCGGCGAGAGTCTCGTCGGACTCTCCGGGCACCGGGCCGGGCGCGGGCGGAAAAGTGGGGCGGGGAGGGTGGGGGGTGTGCACAGAGCGGGTTCCTTCCAAGGCGCAAGATGGCACACGGAGTGGTGACCGCCGAAAAGGGCCCTGGATTGGTGCGTACCTTTTTGGCGGGCGCCGGGAAAGCGGCTGGGGACCGAGCCGCACGATGGCCGTGTTCCTTGAGCCTTTTGGGCCCTTCGGGGACCGGCGAAAGCCAAATGGCCTTTCCGGCCGGGCCATTGCCCCTGCGCAGGAAGTTCACCCTTGCACAAGTTACTCATGGCTAACAAGGCACTTGTGCAACATCCGCATCACTAAAAGCAGGTCAGATGACCGGTACGAATGATTCCGCTTCGCAGAACGAACCCTTCCGGTTCCCGAAATCCTCAAGGCTTCAAGCACCCCGTGTGAACCGTACGCACACCCCGGTGGTCCGCGCACGCTCCCGCCGCGCCGGTGGTTCGTTGTTCACTGAGGCCGGCCACCTCGGAAGGCCCCGCGCGGAACGGCGGCTCTCCCGCGCGAAACGGGCCGCCGACCTTGATCCTCCCGCCCTCGGTCGGCGGCCCCGGGGTGGGACCGCCCTCTCCGGCCCGCTCAGATCTGCCAGGACCTCAGCCGGTCCGCCGCCCCGTAGACATCGGTCTTCCCGGAGATCAGGTCACGCGCGAGATCCACCAGGGCTCCGTAGGGCGGGTCGATTCCGACGCCGCTGACATACATGTAGGCCACGGCCGTGGCACAGGCGAAACGGGCGTTGGCGGCCGGCAGGGGCTTGAGCAGGGCGAGGGTGTGCAGCAGCGCGGCGGCCCGCCAGGCCGGGTCGGAGTCGACGCCGAGGCGCGGCGGGTCGACGCGATGCCGGGCCACGGCGGCGACGAGTGCCGAGAAGTCGCTGACGGTGGGCTGCTCGGGCATGACCTCTTCGTGTCGCTGGAGCAGCCACGGCACGTCGATGTGGATGACGGGAGCCATCGGTCAGACGGCCCGTCCCCCCGCCTTGGCGGCGGGTTCGTCGTCCGGGAAGGCGGCGGCGAACTCGTCGGCGTGCGCGCTGAAGAACTCCCGGAAGGCCTCCGCGCCCTCCTTCAGCGCCCGGTGTCGCACGATGTCGGCCGCGGCCGCCTCGCGCACGAGCGCCTTCATCGACGTACCGCGTTCCCTGGCCATCTGCCGCAGGTCCTCTAGCTCGCGGTCACTGAACTCCACATTCAGAGCTGGCATGCGCCCACGGTACCGCGAGGGTACTTACTCGTAAATAATCGCAGGTCAATGCTATGGCAGGGCGGTACCGAAGCAAGGCGGCCGACGCCCCGGAGGGCATCGGCCGCACGCATGCGAGGTGAGGTGGGGTGAGCTGTCAGATCTGGTCCGCCACGAACGAGGCCATGCGGGCCAGCGCCGCGTTCCAGTTGATCGTGTGTTCGTTGGTCGACCAGGACTGGATGTCGTCGATGTAGCAGAACTGGCCGACGCAGCCCTGGAGTTTACTCTGCGCGAAGGGGTCCTGGATGGAGGAGTTGGGGCCGCCCGCGAGGGTGCCGGCCGGCGGGTTGGGCTGGTCCGGGTCGAGCTGGTGGGCGTACCAACGGGCGTGCTGGTTGCGGGCGTCGACCTCGCCGTAGCCGGTGACGTAGGAGATGTTGAGGGCGTTGCGGCCGAAGAGGTAGTCCATGCTCTGGAGCGCGCCCTCCCGGTACTTGGACGCCCCGCTGATGTCGTAGGCCGTGGCGACGACGACCGCGTTGTTGAGGATCTGGTGGTTGGAGCCCCAGTCGTAGAGGTTGTTCTCGGGCGCGTACGGCATGCCGTACGGGTGGGCCTTCAGCGTGGCCAGGTAGCGGTCGGCGGCCTTGACCACGGACTGGCGGACCTTGTCGCGGCCGGGCAGCTTGTTCGGCACGGTCGCGAGGTCGAGGCGGCCGGCGGCGGCCGTGCGGGCCCAGTCGAAGCCGATGGGTCCGAAGATGTCGGCGGTGTGCACGGGCGAGGCGAGGACGTGGTCCTGGAAGGCCTTCTCGCCGGTGGTCAGGTACAACTGGGCGGCCGCCCAGTAGAACTCGTCGGTGACGTTGTTGTCGGCGTACGTGCCCCCGCCGATGCCGTCGCTCTCGGAGGCGTACACGGCCGGGTGCTCCAGGGCCGCCGCCCACGCCGTACGGGCAGCGGTGAGGGCCTTCGCGGCGAAGGCCCGGTCGTAGGGGCGGTACAGGCGGGCCGCCTGGGCGGCCGTCGCCGCCAGGTTGAGGGTCGCCGCCGTGCTCGGCGGGTGCAGCTCACGCTTCTGCGGGTCGTCGGCGGGCATCAGCGGCAGGCCGGTCCACTGCTCGTCGTGGATCTTGTGGTGGGCCATGCCCGCCAGCGGCTGGCCCTGCGGCACCTGCATCTTCAACAGGAAGTCCAGCTCCCAGCGGACCTCGTCCAGCAGGTCGGGCACCTTGTTGCCGCTCTCCGGGATGTTCAGCGCGCCGTCGCCGAGCTTGCCGGCCTTGCCGGTACGGGCGTGCAGCGCGCGTTCGTAGGTGCTCAGCACCTCCCAGGTGGAGATGCCGCCGTTGACGACGTACTTGCCGTGGTCGCCGGCGTCGTACCAGCCGCCGGTGACGTCGAGCCGGTAGTCGCAGACGCCGGGCTGGCAGGGCACGTTCCCGTCGCCCTGGTTGGGCGCCACGTCGACGTGGCCGGCGGCGCGGCCGTAGCCGGGACGCAGGTCGTCGCTGATCGGGGTGCCGCTGCGCTGGGTGTAGTAGTACTTCAGCGAGTCCAGCCGGAGGCGCTCGTAGGCGGCCGGGTCGATGTCGAACGGGCGGCTGGTCTCGCCGTCGACGACCAGGGTGAAGCCGGTGCCGCGCCCCCGGTACGCGCCGAAGTCGATCGAGTGGACGTCCTGCCCGGAGGAGGCGTCGAGACCGCGCGGGGCGCTCCGCCCCTGGGCGACCACGGCGCCCGAGGCGTTCTTCAGCTGCCAGGGCAGCCGCTCCGCCGCGTCGGTCACCAGGGTGGCGTTCTTGGGCCCGGCGGGCAGATAGGCGACCTGGTTGACCCGCACCCGGGGCCCGGTGTCGGGCTCGTAGACCTCCGGCGGCACCCCGCCGAGCAGCGACACGTCGTCCATGCAGAACGTGAACGGGTTCGCATTGCCGCCCACTTGGAAGCCGACCTGGGCCTGGGTGGCGTCGACGGGCGAGGTGAAGGTGTACGTGTAGGAGTCGCCCGAGACGTTCAGCTGCGGGCTGACCTCGAAGTAGGTGTCGTACGGAGCCACCGACAGGCCGACGATGGCCCGCAGGACGTTGCCCTGGGGCGTGCCGGAGGCGGAGAAGCTGAAGCGGTACGACTCGCCCTTGACCAGGGTGATGTCGTTCTGGCCGACGGCGGCGTCCCAGCGGTTGGTGGTGCCGCCGGGGATCTCGGCGCAGAGGCGGCCGTCGGTGAGGCCTGCGGTGACGTTGCCGGTGGTCCACCAGGGGGCGGTGGTGGTGTCGAAGGTGCCGTTCTTTACCTGTTCGACCTCCTCGGCCTGGGCCGGGCCGGTGGGCAGCGCGGTGAGCGCTGCCGCGAGGAGGGTCGTCAGGGCGAGCAGGGTGGTTCTGCGTCGTTTCACGTCTGGGCTCCTCGGGGGAGGTGGGGGCGCAGTCGGTGACGGGTGGTACCGGGTGGCGCGTGTGCGGGCAGAGACGTGGGAGCGCTCCCAGATGCGGACCTTGGCCATGCTGTTAGAGACATGACAGCCCGTCAACGGTCCGGACGGGACTGGTTTCCGTCCGGACCGGAGCGGAGCGGCTCGCCGACGAGGCCGGGGCGTCAGACCGCGAGCACGTCCAGCCTGCTGATCCGCATCGCGCCGCGCGTCTCGCCCGGATGACGGCTCGTCAGTGTGAGCCGGACGCGGGAGCCGCGCACCGGGGTGAACGTGATCGCTGTCGGGGCGTCGGAGACGGCGGCCCAGTCGATCTTCGCGCCCTCCACGGGGACGTACCGCCCGCCGTCCCACACCTCGACCCCGACGGCCTCGGGCAGGGTGTGCCCGGCGTCGACGGTGAAGGAGACCTCGACCCGGTCGAGCGTCCCGGGCCGCCCCCAGTCGACCGAGACCCAGTCCTCGGGCCGCGCCCCGCTGAACGCGGGCAGCAGGGCGGTGGCGGCCTTGAAGAACGCGTTGGACCAGCCGGTGGCGGGATCGCCGTCGAGCATGGCGGCGGGCAGGGTGTCGGGGCGACCGGAGTAACTCGCGTCGGCGCGGGGGTGGGTGACGGGAGCCGGATGGTCGGGCCCGAACGCGGCGGCCGGGGTCGTCGACCTATCGCGCGCCGGCGTGGCGCGCAGGCTCACCTTCCCGGTGCGCAGGCCCGCCACCCGTGCCGTCACCCGCACCGCGCCCGCCTCGACGCCCGACCGGACGATCGCGAGCGCCTTGCCACCGAAGGCGGTTCGGGTGGATGCCTGGTAGCGCTCCGCGCTCTCCTCGCGGCCGTTGTCGAGGCCCGCGAGGGAACCTCCCCGGACGTCGAAGCTGATGAGGTGCTCGGCGTCGGGGACCACCACGCCCCGGGTGTCGACGATCTCCGCGGTGACGAAGGCCAGCGAACGCCCGTCCGCCTTCAGGGATTTGCGGTCGGCGGTGAGCCGGACGGCGTACGGCTCACCGGCCGTGCGCAGGACGTCGGTGGCGACGATCCTGCCGTCGCGCCGTGCCACCGCCTTCAACTCACCGGGGGTGTACGGCACCTTCCAGGTGAGGTGGAGTTTTCCCGCGCTGCCGTTGGGGCTGGTGTAACTGCCCGGGTACGGGCCGTCGGTGAAGGTCTTGTCGTCGCCGGTGGGTTCGGTGGTCTCCAGGTAGGGCCGCCCGTCGACGGTCTTCTTCTCGTCGAACCTCCGCGTCCCGAGGGACTTCCCGTTGAGGAACAGCTCGACGGTGGCGACGTTGGAGTAGGCCCACACCTCGACCGTGTCGCCCTCGTGGTGGTTCCAGGTCATCGGCAGCAGATGGACCATGGGCTCGCTGGTCCACTGGCTCCGGAAGAGGTGGTACATGTCCTTGGGGAAGCCGGCCGTGTCGACCGCGCCGAAGAAGGATGCCTTCACCGGGAAGACGTCGTACGGCGTGGGCTCGCCGAGGTAGTCGATGCCCGACCAGAGGAACTGCCCGGCGAACCACTTCCGGTCGCGGTCCTTCTTGTGGCCGTACTCGCCGCTCATGGTCCAGGAGGCGAGGTTGTTGTCGTAGGAGGAGACGCCCCGTCGGCCCGGTGTGTGGTTCTCGCCGGTGTTGAGGCGCTCGGGCTCCTGGTAGACGCCTCGCGTGGAGGTCTCCGAGGACGACTCGGACTCGAAGAGGAACAGGTGCGGGTAGCGGGCGTGCAGGGCGTCCACCGACTTGGCGGTGTTGTAGTTGAGGCCGAGGCCGTCGAGCTTGGCGAGGATCAGGTCGCCGGGGGTGCCGGGGGCGGGGACGCTGCGGTGGCGGTGGGAGCCGATGACGACGGGGCGGGTGTCGTCGGAGGCCTTGAGGGCGGCGATCAGGCGGTCCGCCATGGCGAGGCCGGAGGTGGAGGTGAACTCGGAGACCTCGTTGCCGATCGACCACATCAGGACGGCGGGCGAGTTGCGGGCCGCGAGCACCATCTCGGTGATGTCGCGGTCGGCCCACTCGTCGAAGAAACGGCCGTAGTCGTAGCGGGTCTTGGGGCTGCGCCAGCAGTCGAAGGCCTCCACCGTCATCATGATGCCGAGGTCCTCGCAGACCTCGATCATCTCGGGCGAGGGCGGGTTGTGGGAGGTGCGCAGCGCGTTGACACCCATCGACTTCATGATCGCCATCTGCCGGCGGATCGCGTCGGCGTGGACGGCGGCGCCGAGCGCGCCGAGGTCGTGGTGGAGGTCGACGCCCTTGATCTTGTGCGGGGTGCCGTTGAGGTGGAAGCCCTCGTCGGGGTCGAAGCGGAAGGTGCGGATGCCGAAGGGGGTGCGGTGGGTGTCGGTGGTCCTGCCGCCGACGCGGAGTTCGGTGGTGAGGGTGTAGCGGTGCGGGTCCGCGAAGTCCCAGAGCCTCGGCTCGCGGACGGTCAGTTCGTGGGTCTCGGTCGCGGTGCCGGTGACGGCGACCGTGGAGGAAGTACGGGCGACCGTCCGGCCACGGGCGTCGACGACGCGGGAGACGACGTCGACGTCCGCCGGGCCGCCGGAGGCGTTCACGACGGAGGTGCGGACGCGGACGAGGGCGCGCTTGGCGGTGATGTCCGGCGTGGTGACGTACGTGCCCCAACGGGCCACGTGCACGGGGTCGGTGACGACCAGTCGGGCCTCGCGGTAGATGCCGCTGCCGGAGTACCAGCGGCTGCTGGGCAGGCGGTTCTGGACCTTGACCGCGATGACGTTCTCGGTGGTGCCGTCGGTGTGCAGCAGGTCGGTGAGGTCGAAGGCGAAGCCGGTGTAGCCGTAGGGGTGGCGGCCGACCTCGGTGCCGTTGCAGTGGACGTACGAGTCCATGTAGACGCCGTCGAACTCGACCGAGATCCGCTTGCCCGCGAGGGAGGGCGGCAGGGTGAAGGCCGTGCGGTACCAGCCGAGGCCGCCGGGGAAGAAGCCGGTGCCGCTGGTGGTGCCGTGCTCGGTGGTCGGGGCGAGTTCGATGGACCAGTCGTGCGGGACGGCGACCTGCCGCCAGGCGGAGTCGTCGTACCCGGGGCGCGCGGCGTCGGCGTACTCGCCGGTGGGGTCGGTGATGCCGCCGGGGTTGACGAGGGCGAAGCGCCAACCGTCGCGGAGCGGGACGGTCCGGCGGGTGGCGGCGGGTCCCGACCGGGGGGCGGCGGTCGCGGTGCCCGTCAGAGCTCCCACCATCGGGGCGGAGGTGCCCGCGACGAGTAAGGATCTGCGGGTGACGGTCATGGTGTTCCCTTCGTCGAACGTGCGGGTGGACGTTCCGGGGAGCCGTGGAGCACAAGACCCCACAAGCCATCACATGCGATCGTGACCGAACAGAATCTGACGACCCGCCCCAGGATCGTCAAGGGCCCCTCGCGCCACTTGGCGAACACCCGTTCAGCAAATCGCGCGGAGGTACGGTTTCCCGTCCGCTTTTCCGGCGGAGCGCATAGGCTGGAATTCGCCCGTAAGCCCGTTCGGTCCGGCGGAATGGAACTCGCGACGATGAGGAGCCGCAAGGTTACGCACGGTGACACCCCTGCGTACGCCCTGGACGGTGCCGCCACCGCGCGGGCGGCCATGGACGGCGACGGCACGATCGTGGAGTGGAACGAGGGCGCCAGACGTCTGCTGGGCTGGCACGCGACGGAGGTCGTGGGCCGGCCCGCCGAGGAGCTGCTCGCCCCCGGCGGCGCCTTTCTGCCGCCCCCCGCGGGCAGCCGCAACTGGAACGGGAAGCTCGCGCTGCGTCACCGCGACGGCCGTACGGTGACCGCGTGGCTGCTCGCCCACCACCGGGGCCTGAAGAACACCGACGGCGGCGGCAGCTGGCTGGTTCTCTGTCCGCTGGACGATCCCGGCCCCCTGGTGCGGGACGATCCGCTCGCCGCGGCCGTCATGGTCCAGTCACCGTGCGCCATGGCCGTCTTCGACGACCGCCTCAGGCTGCGCGGCATCAACGACGTGATGGCGGACGCCGTGGGGATGCCCGAGGAGAACATCCGGGGCCTGCACATGTCCGAGATCATCGGCGGCCGCCAGGGCGAGAAGCTGGAGCAGGACCTGCGCGAGGTGCTGGCCCTGGGCCGGCGCAAGGACGTGCAGACCTTCCTGCGGGCCGCCGACGAGAACCGCGCCCACGCCTGGTCGGCTGCGATCGCCCCGCTCACGGACGAGTCCGGGGTGCCGATCGGGGTCTGCGTCACCGGGCACGACATCACCGAGCAGTACCTGGCGCGGCAGCGGCTGCAGCTGGTGAACGAGGCGAGCATCCGCATCGGCACCACCCTCGACGTGCGGCGGACGGCCCAGGAGCTGGCCGATGTGTGCGTCCCGGTCCTCGCCGACTTCGTCAGCGTCGACCTGATGCAGTCCCTCGACCACGGCGACGAACCGCACGAGGGCCCGCTCTCCGCGCCGTTCACCCTGCGCCGCGCCGCCCACCAGTCGGTGACCCCCGGCTGCCCCGAGGCGGTGGTCGAGGTGGGCCGGACCGACGTGTACCCGGCGACCTCCCCGCAGGCGGCGTCCCTGTCGATCGGGCACACGGTCGTGGCGACGGACCCCGCCAACACCCTCGTGGACTGGCTCGCCTGGGACCCGATACGCAGCCAGCGGGTCAAGGAGCTGGGTGTCCACACGACCATGTCCGTACCGATCCGGGCCCGGGGCACCACCCTCGGCGTGGCCGTCCTGACCCGCTTCAAACGGCTCGACCCGTACACCGCCGACGACGAGCTGCTGGCCGAGGAGGTCACGGCCCGCGCCGCCGTCTGCATCGACAACGCCCGCCGCTACTCCCGCGAACGCGAGACCGCTCTCGCCCTGCAGCGCAGCCTCCTCCCCCAGACCCTGCCCCGCATGCCCGCCCTGGAGGCCGCCTCCCGCTACCTCCCGGCGGCCCAGGCGGGAGTCGGCGGCGACTGGTTCGACGTCATCCCGCTCTCCGGGATGCGGGTCGCCATGGTCGTCGGCGACGTCGTCGGCCACGGCGTCCAGGCCTCCGCCACCATGGGCCGCCTGCGGACCGCCGTACGCACCCTCGCCGACGTCGACCTCGCCCCCGACGAACTGCTCACCCACCTCGACGACCTGGTCGTACGCCTGTCCGCCGAGGCCGGCAGCGAGGGGGTGACCGGCGAGGTGGGCGCCACGTGCCTGTACGCCGTCTACGACCCGGTGACCCGGCGCTGCACCTTCGCCCGTGCCGGGCATCCGCCGCCGGTGGTCCTCGACCCGGACGGACGGCCCATGGAGGTCGAAGTGCCGTCGGGACAGCCCCTGGGCCTCGGCGGGCTGCCCTTCGAGTCCGCCGAGCTCGAACTGCCCGAGGGCACGGTCATCGCCCTCTACACCGACGGCCTGATCGAGACCCGGGACCGGGACATCGACGCCGGCCAGGAACTGCTGGCGGAGGCCCTGTCCGGCCGCAAGGGCTCGCTGGACGACATCTGCCGGGACGTCGTCCACTCCCTGCTCCCCGCGAACGGCGCGCCCGACGACGTGGCGCTGCTGCTGGCCCGCACCCGTGGACTCCGGGCGGAACGGGTGGCGACCTGGTCGATCCCGGCCGACCCGGCGTTCGTGGCCCGCACCCGCCAGTACGTGCTGACGCAGATGGCGCTGTGGGGCATCAGCGAGTCGGCGTTCACGGCGGAGCTGGTGGTGAGCGAGCTGGTCACCAACGCCATCCGGCACGGCGCCCCGCCGATCCAGCTGCGTCTGATCCACGACGACACCACGCTGATCTGCGAGGTGTCGGACGGCAGCGGCACCGCCCCGCACCTGCGCCGGGCCAAGACCTTCGACGAGGGCGGACGCGGGCTGCTGCTCGTGGCCCAGCTGACCCAGCGCTGGGGCAGCCGGCACACCGAGGACGGCAAGACGATCTGGGCGGATCTGACGTTGTCGGAGGAGTGAGCACGACGCGGCAGGAGTGAGCACGACGTCAGGGTGAGGACGACGCCGGAAGGGTGCGCACGACACGGGCCCTGGGTGAGCCGCCTCTCACCGCCCGCCGCACACGTGTTCATCGGACGTCGTCGGGAAGCTGTAGGGTGCACCGGTCTCCGCGCCGTCGGGCGCCCTGACTCCCTCCCCCGAAGAACGCCCCTCAGATCGCCCCGAAAGCCCTGCCGTGAACACCGCCCTCGCCGAGGTCCTGTCCGTCGTCCTGCTCGTCGTCGTCCTCGGCTGCGCGGTCGCCCGCCCCTTCGGGCTGCCGGAGGCCGTGGTCGCCGTACCCGCCGCCGGGATCGCCGTCGCCGCCGGTGCCGTCTCCTGGGAACACGCCCGTGCCGAGGCCGAACTGCTGGGCCCGGTCCTCGGGTTCCTCGCCGCCGTTCTCGTGCTGGCCAAACTCTGCGACGACGAGGGGCTCTTCCAGGCGTGCGGGGCGTGGATGGCGCGCGCGTCGGCCGGCCGCCCCCGTCGGCTGCTGGGGTCGACGTTCGCACTGGCCTCCGGCATCACGGCGGTGCTCAGCCTGGACGCGACGGTCGTCCTGCTCACTCCGGTGGTGTTCGCGACCGTGGCCCGGCTGGGCGCCCGCCCCAAGCCGCATGTGTACGCCACCGCGCATCTGTCGAACACGGCCTCGCTGCTGCTGCCCGTGTCCAACCTCACCAACCTGCTGGCCTTCACGGCTTCCGGGCTGACGTTCACCCGGTTCGCGCTGCTGATGGCGGCGCCGTGGGCGGTGGCCGTGGCCGCCGAGTACCTGGTGTTCCGGCGGTTCTTCGCGGCCGATCTGGACGCCGGGACGCCGACGCCCGAGGAGGCCGTCGAGGCGCCCGAGCTGCCGATGTTCGCGCTGGTGACGGTCGTGTGCACGCTCGCCGGGTTCGTGCTGACGTCCGCGCTCGGGATCGAGCCGGTGTGGGCGGCGCTGGCCGGGGCCCTGGTCCTCTCGGTCCGCGCGCTGATCCGCCGGACCACCGGCCCGCGCGCCCTCTTCCACTCCCTCTCCCTGCCCTTTCTCGCGTTCGTGCTGGCGCTGGGCGTGGTGGTGCGCGCGGTCGTCGACAACGGGCTCGCCGACGCGCTGGGCCGCGTGATGCCGTCCGGCACGGGCCTGCTCGCCCTGCTCGGCGTCGCCGCCCTGGCCGCCCTGCTGTCCAACGTCATCAACAACCTGCCCGCGGTCCTGGTCCTGGTCCCGCTGGCCGCCCCGCTGGGCACGGGCGCCGTCCTCGCCGTGCTCCTGGGGGTCAACATCGGGCCGAACCTGACGTACGCCGGTTCCCTGGCCACCCTGCTGTGGCGGCGCATCGTCCACCAGCACGAACACGACGTGGACCTGGGCGAGTTCACCCGCCTCGGCCTGCTCACCGTCCCGGCGGCCCTGGTGTCGTCGGTGGTGGCGCTGTGGCTGTCGCTGCTGGCCTTCGGGGGCTGACCGGCGAGGGTTCCGCTCAGCCGCCGTCCCGCAGGCGCTGTCTGTACTCCCCCGGCGGCACCCCGTAGCGCTGCCGGAACACCCTGCTGAAGTGGAACGGGCTGGCGAACCCGGAGGCGGCGGCCACACGCTCCACCGGGAGTCCGGTGGCCTCCAGGAGCCGGGCGGCGTGCAGCAGTCGGGCCTGGCTCAGGGCCCGCATCGGGGAGTGGCCGAGCTGCTCGGTGAAGAGGTGCGCGAAGCGGGACGGGGAGAGGGAGACCCGCTCGGCGAGGGAGCGGACGGTGTGCGGGGCGGCGGGGTCCGCGGCGATCAGGTCCTCGGCCCGGCGGATCCTCGGGTCGGCCCCCGACCGGCGGGGCTCCGCCCGGGCGGAGGTCAGCAGCACCACCTCCTCCAGTGAGCACAGGGCGAGTTCACGGGCGGCGGTGCCGTGCGCGACGGCGACCTCCTCACCGGACGGGACGGCGCCCGGCGCCGGCGGTGCGTCCTCGCCGGTCCAGCGGGCGTCGGCGAGCATCCGGCGGAAGGCCGCGTCGACGCGTTCCCGGACGCCCGCGGAGGCCGGGGGCAGGGCGTAGAGCCGGTCGGCGGTCCCGTACGGGCGCAGCCGTGCCGTCCAGGAGGCCCGGGCCCGGCAGTGCACCCACCAGAACGCCCAGTGGTCGGCGCCGGGCCGGACCGTGTAGTGCTGCGGCACGCCCGGGCCGAGGACCACCAGGTCGCCGGGGCCCGACGGGGTCCGGGTCGAGCCCTGCCGCAGCAGACCTCCGCCGCCCGTGGTCCAGGTGAACAGCCAGCTGTCCGCGCCGCGCGGCCGGTGCACGGCGTAGGGCGGCCGCTGGTCGAAGCGGCCGATGATCACCTGGTCCGGCGAGGGGTTGTCGGACGCAGCAGTCCCAGGCAGGTTGTCAGCACGCACAGGCATCCTCCCGAAAGACGCTCCGCCCTAGCTTGGAGCACAGGAACGACGCCGAGAAGGGAAGCGCGGATGACAGTCACGGACAAGTCGGAGTTCGAGGAGCACGGCTTCGTGGTGGTGCGGGGGCTGTTCCCGCCCGCCGAGATCGAGCAGTTGTGCGACCGCTTCGCGGCGCTGCGGGCCGGCGGGCCGATCCCGGGCCACTTCCAGCCCCGCCCGGCCCCGGCCGACGGGCCGGTGGACCCGCTGCATGTCTACCCCCGGGTGATGCACCCGCACCGCATCGACGACCTGTCGCTGCGGGTCCTCCTCGACACCCGGCTGCGGGAGATCCTCGAAGGGCTGCTCGGGGAGGAGGTCCTGGCCGCGCAGAGCATGTTCTACTTCAAGCCGCCGGGGGCCCGGGGGCAGGCGCTGCACCAGGACAACTTCTATCTGCGGGTCGAACCGGGGACGTGTGTGGCCGCGTGGATCGCCTGCGACGTGATCGACCGGGACAACGGCGGTCTGGAGGTCGTGCCGGGCACGCACCGGATGGATGTGTTCTGCCCGGAGGTGGCGGACTCGGAGCTGTCCTTCGCCCGCGAGTACGTCCCGCCGCCGCCCGGTCTGACCCCCGTGCCCGTCGACATGGCCCCGGGTGACGTCCTGTTCTTCAACGGCAGCCTGGTCCACGGCTCCCAGCCCAACCGCACCACGGACCGCTTCCGCCGTTCCTTCATCGGCCACTACGTGGGCCGCTCCGCCGAACGCATCGGCCGCTACTACGAGACGCTGACGATGAGCGGCGCCCCCGTGGCCCTGGCGGAGAGCGTGGGAGCGGGCCCGTGCGGCACGGAGTTCGAGCCGATGGGCGCCCACTGAGCGGGCTCCGCGCCTCCTCAGCCCAGTTCCAGGAGTCCCCGCCGGACCGCCTCGGACACCGTGCTCGCCCGGTTCTCGGTGCCGAGTTTGCGGTAGACGCGGACCAGATGGGTCTTGACGGTGGCCTCGGAGAGAAAGAGGGAGGCGGCGATGGAGCGATTGCTGTGGCCCAGCGCCAGCAGGCGTACGACCTCGATCTCCCGGTCGCTCAGGACGGTCCCCGGGTCGGCCAGGTGCCCGGCCAGATGTCCGGCCGCCTCCGGGGCCAGCCCCGTGCCGCCGGCCGCGGCGGCACGCACGGCACGGAACAGTTCCTCCGGTGGTCCGGCCTTGAGGACGTAGCCGCGGGCGCCCGCCTCCATCGCCCGTACGACATCGCCCCGCGTCCCGGAGCTGGTCAGGACGACGACCCGGCTGCCGGGGGTCTCGGCGGCGATCCGCCGGGTGGCGGCGAGGCCGTCGGCCCGGGGGCCGGGGGCCGTGTCGTCGGTCAGCCGGAGGTCCATCAGCACCACGTCGGGGCGCAGTCGCGCGGTGAGACGGACGGCCTCCTCGCCGTCGCCGGTCTCACCGACCACGTCGAAGCCGGGTTCGCCGGTGAGCAGGGCGCGCAGTCCGGCGCGTACGACCACGTGGTCGTCGACGACCAGGACCCGCAGCGGGGTGTCGTCCGGGCCGGTCACCGGCTGGCCGCCGGGCCCGCGAGGGCGAGGGCGTCCACGGGGAGGGTGGCGCGGGCCAGGGTGCCGCGACCGGGTGCGCTGCGGACGGTGAGCGAGCCGCCGAGGGCGCCCAGCCGCTCCCGGCCGGCGGTCAGGCCGAGGCCGCGGCAGCCCGGCTTCGGTGCCGCCACCGCCGCGTCGAAGCCCACGCCGTCGTCGCGTACCTCGACGGTGACGGTCATGTCGTCGCGGTGGTCGAGGGTGACCCAGACGTGCCGGGCGCGCGCGTGCTCGCAGGCGTTGGCCAGCAGCCCCTGGGCGACGCGGAGCAGGGCGGCGGCCCGGTCGCGGGGCAGGTCGCCCGGTTCGCCCTCGGTGCGGAACACCACCCGCGAGGGTGCGGCGGTGTCACGGGCGCAGAGGGTGCGCAGGGCGGTGGTGAGGTCGTCGTGTTCCAGCGCGGGCGGGGTGAGGTCGCTGATGATGGTGCGGGTCTCGGCGAGGTTGGCGCCGAGCGTGTCCACGACCGTGCGGACCTGGGTCCTGGCGAGGTCGGGACGGCGGTCCCAGTCGCGGTCGGCGGCCTGGAGGAGCATCCGGCTGCCGGCGAGTTCCTGGGCGAGCGTGTCGTGCAGGTCGCGGGCGATCCGGGCGCGCTCTGCGAGCCGGCCGGCCTCGCGCTGGTTCCGCGCCAACTCGGCCCGGGTGCGCCGCAGTTCGCCGAGCAGGCGCTGCTGGGCGCGGTACAGGGCGACCGTGGTCCACAGTGCGGCGACCGGTGGGAGGAGCTGTTCGGGATGGACGGTTCCGGAGGTCCGGGCGATCAGCAGGACGAGCGGCACGGTGATCACGCCGACGACAGCGATCGCCGTACGGCTCGTGAACATGCGCAGGGCGAGGATCGCGAGCGGGAGCACCAGCCAGGTGTAGGCGGTGGCGGCCGGGGCCGGCATCTCCCAGGAGACCCGGCACCACAGCGTCAGCAGCGCGCCGAGCCACAGCGGGCGGCCCCACCGGCCCAGCCGGTCCCAGAGGGCGAGACCGGCCACGTACCCGACCGCCAACAGCGCGACGAGCGGGACCAGTTCCCAGCACAGCGTGGAGTTCAGGTCGGCGAGTCGGACGGCTCCGCCGACGGCGACGGTCAGGAACAGCAGGTCCGGCAGCCGCCGAAGCGGCGGTAAAGCTCGGCGCGGGACGGCGGGGGCGGCGATGGCGGGCACGGCGGCGGCGATTCCCTCTGCGACGGTCCGGACGGGCACGGGCTGGCGGGGCCAGCCGAGTGTAGGCCGTGACACGTGTGACCGGGGTAAAGGAGTGCGCCGTACCCGCCGTGACCCGCGGGGTGGTCACCGCCCGGGGTGCAGGCCCAGGACTCCTGGCGTCGGGTCGCCCTTGACCTCGCCGAAGTAGAGGGCGAAGGTCTGCTTCCAGCGCTCGACCTGGGCGCGGTCCTCCATGAACCGGGGGAAGCCGTCGAGGTGCGCGTTCCGGTAGGTCCAGATGGGCGCCAGGCCGCCGGCGGGCGTGATGTCGGTGCGGACGGACCAGGCGGAGCCCTGCTGGCGTTCGGCGGACAGTGCCCAGTTGAGGTACAGCTTGGCGGCGGTGGGGTGGGCGGCCTTCCGGAGGATCGCGGCGCGCTGGCCCCAGGCCATGAAGGGGTGGCCGTCGGCGACCGCGAAGCGGGTCGGGGCCGTGGCGGGCGCGGTCAGCGAGCCGGACCCGCCGACGCCGATGGCCTTCTGCTTGGCGTTGACCGCGACACCCGGGCTGTGCGAACCGCGGTTGAACTGCGGCTGCTGGGCGGCGAACTTCGCGATCCAGTCCCAGCCGTAGGCCTCCTGGTAGAGGGAGAAGAGGTACAGCACCGCGTCGTCGTCGTGCGGGTAGGAGGAGGCTATGGCGCCCTTCCAGCGCGGGTCGACCAGCTCCTGCGGCGACTTGGGCGCGTTGCCGCCGACGGCCTCGACGCCGTACATGTAGCTGAAAGCGGTGACCCGGATGGCCGTCCAGGCACCCTGCGGGTCACGGAAGTCCTTGTACAGCTGGGAGAAGCCGGCGGGCTTGTAGGGCAGCAGCTTGCCCTGGCTCTTCCAGCGGGTGAAGTCCTGGAGCGTCTGGAGCTGGACGACGTCGGGGACCAGGGTGCCGGTGGCGAGCTGGTTGTCGACGCGGACGTCGTGGTACTTGCTGTAGTCCACGACCATCGTCAGGTCGATGTCCGGGAAGCGGGTGCGGAACGCCTGGGCCGTGGCGTCCTGCTGGGTGGCGGTGTCGCCGCCCGCGTAGATGACGAGCTTGCCGCCCTCGGCGACCGCGTCGCGGTACAACTCGTCGAGGGAGCGGGTCTCCTCGGCGCCCGCCGCCGCCGTACGGGAGCCGGGCGCCGACGCGGTGGCGGCCTGTGCGGTGCCGGTCGCGGCGAGGCCGCCGAGCGCGGCGCCCGCGCCGGTGGTGAGGATGCGTCGCCTGCTGAAGCTGCTGGCCATGTGGGGGAAGGTCCTTTCCGGGCTGGTCCGTGGGGCGGTGCCGCCGCCGCGGCACCGCAAGTCTGTGACCGGCGGCGTCCGCCGCGCGTCGTCCGTGAGCCGCCGATCCGTTCAACCGTTCGGTTGAACGCGCGGCCTCATCCGTCACGGTGCGACCCCTCCGTACCGCTCTCGCCCGATGCCCGAGTACGCCCGGCCGCGCGCTGATTGAATGGGGCGGCTTCACCACAACCTCATACGGCCTGCACAAAGGGCCCCTGTTCGAAGGGCGTCGGCGTCGTGGTTCTCAAGGGGCGGGGCAGGGAACGTGAGCGGCTCGAACAGCTGGTGGCGGAGGTGCGGCGCGGGCTGAGCGGGGTCCTGATGTTGCGGGGCGACGCCGGGATCGGGAAGACGGTGCTCCTCGATCACGCAGGCCGGGAGGCAGCCGATCTGCGGGTGTTGCGCGTGGCGGGCGTGGAGTCCGAGGCGACGTTCCCGTTCGCCGCGCTGCAGCGGCTCCTCGTGCCGTTCCTGGACGAGCTGAAGGAGCCCGGTGGGCTGCCGCCGTCGCAGCACGACGCGCTCAGGGTGGCGTGCGGGCTGGCCGACGGTCCGCCCGCCGACCGGTTCCTGGTGGGGCTCGCCACGCTGACGCTCCTCGCGGAGGCCGCGAAGCGACGGCCGGTGCTGGCGTGCGTGGACGACGCCCAGTGGCTCGACGAGGAGTCGCTGGGCGTCCTCGCCTTCGTGGGACGCAGGGTGCACGCCGAGGGCGTGGGGCTGCTGTTCGCGGCCCGGACCGGGTTCGAGGCACCGGCGGGGCTGCCGGTCGCCGAGGTGGGCGGCCTGGAGGAGCCGTTCGCCCTGGAACTGCTGCGGGAGGCCGTCACCGGGCCGCTGGACGCCCGGGTGGGCGCGCGGATCGTGGCCGCGACCGCCGGGAACCCGCTCGCGCTGACCGACCTGGGGCAGGAGTTGACCACCGACCAGCTCTCCGGCTCGTCGGCGCTGCCCGAACCACTGCCCGTGGGCGGCCGGTTGGAGGCGCACTATCTGCGGCGGGTGCGCGAGCTGCCGCCGGCGGCGCGGACCTGGCTGCTGTTGGCCGCGACCGCGCCGGGCGGCGACCTCGGCTATGTCACGCGTGCGGCGCGCCGCCTCGGCATCGGGCCCGAGGACTCCGGCCCGGCCGAGGCGGCGGGGCTGGTGACGCTGCGCACGGCCGCCGAGTTCCGGCATCCACTGGTGCGGTCGGCGGTGTACGGCGGTGCCACCAGCGTCGAGCGGGGGCGGGCCCACCGGGCGCTGGCCGAGGTGACGGACCGGCCCGCCGACTCCGACCGGCGGGCCTGGCATCTGGCGGCGGCCGCCCTCGGGCCGGACGAGGAGGTGGCCGCCGAGGTGGAGCGCTCGGCCGACCGGGCGGGCGCGCGCGGCGGCCACGCGGCCCGCGCCACCTTCCTCGGCAGGGCCGCCGAGCTGACCCCGGGGGAAGTCACCCGGGCCGGCCGGCTGCTGGCCGCGGCGGAGGCCGCGCTGTCGGCGGGGGCACCGCTCCAGGCGGAGTCGCTGCTGGACGCGATCGACGTGGCCCTGCTCGGCGACGTCGGCCGGGGCCGGGCCCTGCTGGTGCGCGCCCAGGCGGTGATGTTCCTCGGTGACATGGGCGGATTCGCGGCGGCGCCCGCGCTGTGTCTGCGTGCCGCGCGGGCCCTCGCCGACGGGGCCCCGGAGACGGCCCGCGAGGCGCTGCTGCGGGCGGTGCGGAGCGCGATCACCGCCGAGCACCTCGTCCGGGACGCCACCTGGGCCGACATCGCGGGGGCCGTGGACGACCTGCTGCCGCGCACGGCGCCCGCCACCGGTGTCGACCTGGTGCTGCGCGCCTTCGCCGTCCTCGTCACCGACGGCTACGAACGGGCCGTGCCCCACATGCGGCGGGCCCACGAGATGGTGCGGGACCCCGGCACCTCGGACCACGACGTGCTCCGCGCGTATCTGCCCACCGTCACCCTGACGATGATGCTCTGGGACGAGGAGACCCAGCGCGCTGTTATGCGCCGAGCCGCCGACATCGCCCGGGACACCGGCTCCCTGCTGGAGCTGGACAGCGCCCTGTACTGCTCGGTGATGCACGAGACCAACCTCGGTGAGCTGGCCCTCGCGGACGATCTGCACGCCCAGGGCTCACAGATCCGCGCGGCGATCGGCGCCACCGACGACATGTGGGCGCTCTACCGGCACCCCGAACTGCTCGCCTGGCACGCGGACACCGAGGAGCTGGAAGCGGTGCTGCGCGGCTCCATGGAAGCCGGTGCCTGGCTGGGCAGCGGCGCGGTGGAGTCCATCGCCCGTATCGGCATGGCGATCCTCGCCCTCGGCTCTGGCGACTACGCGCGGGCCCGCACCCTCACCCAGGAGCTGGTCGGCCAGGACCCGATCGGCTGCCACTCCCGGATCCTGCCCCACCTGGTCGAGGCGGCCGTCCGCTGCGGCGACCGGGTCCTCGCCACGACGGTCCTGCGGACCCTGGAGTCCCGAGCGACGGCCACGGGCACCCCGTGGGCGCTCGGTCTGCTGGCCCGCTGCCGGGCCCTGCTCGCGCCCGCGAACGACGCCGACCCGCTCTACCGCGAGGCGATCTCGCTGCTCTCCGGCGGCGCCACCCGGGCCGACCTCGCCGTCGCCCACCTCCTCTACGGCGAATGGCTGCGCCGCCGCAAGCGCCGCAAGGCCGCCCGGGAACAGCTGCGGACGGCGCTGACGATGTTCGACACCATGCGGGCCCGGGGGTACGCGACGCGCGCCGCGCGGGAGTTGGCGGCGACCGGTGAGCATCCGCGGCGCGGCTCGGCCGGAGCGGACGGGGCCCTCACCCCGCAGGAGCTGACCATCGCCCGGCTCGCCGGGGCCGGCTCCACCAACGCCGAGATCGCCGCCCAGCTGTTCATCAGCGCGAGCACGGTCGACTACCACCTGCGGAAGATCTTCCGGAAGCTCGACGTCACCTCCCGGCGGCAGCTGGCGCACGTCCCGGAGCTCTAGGCGGCAGCCGGCACGGTGACTCACCCTCTGAGGCGGCAGCCGGTACGGGTGACGCGGCTCCGAGACGGCAGCCGGAAGGGTGACGCGGCTCAGGGGCGGCAGCTGTGGCGGGGTGGAGGGCCCCGGCATACCGTCGGTCACGGGGGGCGGACCGCGTGGTCCGCCCCCCCGTCACGACTACGCGTTCCACAGGATTCGGCGCCGCGCCGGCCCGCCGGAGGATGCAGGAGTCGAACACGCCCGCAGACGGGAGCACCCCCCATGCCGTACGTCACCACAGCCGACGGGGCACAGATCTTCTACAAGGACTGGGGTCAGGGCCGCCCGGTCGTGCTCAGCCACGGCTGGCCCCTGAACTCCGACAGCTGGGAGGCACAGCAGCTGTTCCTGGCCAGGCACGGCTACCGCGTCGTCGCGCACGACCGGCGCGGGCACGGCCGCTCCACCCAGACCTGGCACGGCAACGAGATGAACACCTACGCCGACGACCTCGCCACCCTGATCGACACCCTCGACCTGCGCGACGTCACGCTCGTCGGGTTCTCCACCGGCGGCGGCGAGGTGACCCGCTACGTGGGGCGGCACGGCACGGGGCGGGTCGCGCAGCTGGTGCTGGTCTCCGCCGTGCCGCCGTTCATGCTCAGGACCGACGACAATCCCGACGGCGTACCCGTCGAGGTGTTCGACGCGATCCGCGCCGGGTCGCTCGCCGACCGGTCGCAGCTGTACCGGGACCTCGCCGACGGCCCGTTCTTCGGCAACAACCGGCCCGGGGCCGACGTGTCCCAGGGCGTGCGGGACGCGTTCTGGCTCCAGGGCCTGCAGTCCGGCCACCGCAACGCCTACGAGTGCGTCGCGGCCTTCTCCGCCACCGACTTCCGCGCCGATCTCGACGCCGTCGACGTGCCCGCCCTGGTCATCCACGGCGACGACGACCAGGTGGTGCCGTTCGAGGTGGGCGGCAGGGCGTCGGCGGCCCGGATCAAGAACGCGACGCTGAAGGTCTACCCGGGAGCCCCGCACGGCATCACGGACACGCACAAGGACCAACTCTGCGCGGATCTGCTGGAGTTCCTGGGTTCCTGAGCGTTCTGTTCCTGAGCGCCCTGTTCACCTCGTTCCAGTTCCTGGAAGGAAAACGATGAGCAGTCCCGACACGATCGTCCTGATCCACGGCTTCTGGGTGACGCCCCGGAGTTGGGAGCACTGGATCGCCCACTACGAGAAGCGCGGCTTCCGGGTCATCGCCCCGGCCTACCCGGGCTTCGAGGTGGAGGTCGAGTCGCTGAACGCCGACACCACCCCGATCGAGAAGGTGACGGTCCCCCAGATCGTGGACAGCCTGGCCGCCGTCGTCCAGGGTCTCGACAAACCGCCGATCCTCATCGGCCACTCCGCCGGCGGCGTCTTCGTCCAACTGCTCCTCGACCGGGGCCTCGGCGCGGCCGGCGTGGCGATCAACTCGGCGCCCACCGAGGGCGTGGCCGTACTGCCGCTGACCCAGATCAAGTCGGCGTTCCCGGTGCTGAAGAACCCCGCCAACCGGCACCGCGCGGTCGGCCTCACCTTCGAGCAGTGGCACTACGCCTTCACCAACACCTTCCCCGAGGAGGAGTCGAGGGCGTTGTACGAGCGGTACGCCGTCCCCGCGTCCGGCAGCATCTTCTGGGACAGCGCCCTGGCCACCCTGCGCCCCGGCCACCAGAGCACCTATGTGAACTACCACAACGAGGACCGGCCGCCGCTGCTGTTCGTCTCGGGCGAGAAGGACCATCTGATGCCGCCCAAGGTGCAGCAGTCCAACGCCAAGCACTACAAGTCGCAGACGGTCACCGAGGTCAAGGAGTACCCCGGGATGCCGCATCTGCTGCCCGCCGCGCCCGGCTGGGAGGCGGTCGCGGACCACGCCGTGGACTGGGCGGTCGCGCACGCCCGGTAGTCCCGGCCCTGTTTCGAGCGCATCCGGGGTGGCCGTCGTACGGCCACCCCGGATCTTTCTCCGGAAGGAGTCCCGCGTATGACCGGCGTCCGTGTGACGCACATCGGCGGTCCGACCGCGCTGATCGAGATCGGCGGCCTGCGGCTGCTGACCGATCCGACGTTCGACCCGCCGGGCCGCCGCTACGCGTTCGGCTGGGGCACCTCGTCCCGCAAGACCGCCGGGCCCGCGTTGTCGGCCGCCGAACTGCCGCCCGTGGACGCGGTGTTGCTGACCCATGACCACCACGGCGACAACCTCGACGACGCGGGCCGCGCCCTCCTCCCGGGCGTCGGGGTCGTGCTCACCACCAAGGCCGGGGCGCGACGCCTCGGCGGCAACGCACGGGGGCTGGCGCCCTGGGACACCTGGACGTTGTCCTCCGCCGACGGCACGACCGTCGAGGTGACCGCCACCCCCGCGCGGCACGGCCCACCGCTGTCCCGTCCGATCGTCGGCGAGGTGACGGGCTTCGCGCTCGCCTGGCCCGGCCAGCGGCACGGGGTGCTGTGGATCTCCGGCGACTCGGTCCTCTTCGCGGGCCTGCGCGAGGTGGGCCGCCGGCTGACCGTGGGCACCGCCCTGCTCCACCTGGGCGGCGTCGGCTTCCGGGTCACCGGCCCGCTGCGCTACACGATGACCGCCGCCGGGGCCGTGGAGGTCTGCCGGCACTTGCGTCCCCGTACCGTCGTGCCGGTGCACTACGAGGGATGGAGCCACTTCCGTGAGGCCCGCGCGGCGGCCGAGCGGACCCTGGCCGGGGCCCCCGCCGAGGTACGGGACGCGTTCCGCTGGCTGCCGATGGGGACGGCGACGGAGCTCAGCGTGTGAGGGCCCCGCCCTCGTCGCCCGCCTCCAGCAGGTCCAGCGCCCGTTCCCAGTGGAACTCCGCGCGCTCACCGCCCTCCTCGGGCCCGCCGGCGTACGGGTCGCCGAACCTGACGCCCATGCCGCGCAGCCGCTCCAGGCTCGCGCGGTACGCGGGGTGGGCGGCGAGGGCGTCGGCGACACAGGGCAGCACGGCGATCGGGACGCCCAGGCCGCACGCCTCGCACAGGGTGCCGACCGCGAGGGTGTCGGCCGTTCCGGCGGCCCACTTGTTGACGGTGTTGAAGGTGGCGGGGGCGACCACCACGGCGTCCGGCGGCGGGAAGGGGCGGGCGTCGCCCGGCCGCCGCCAGGCGGAACGGATCGGGCGGCCGGTCTGCGCCTCGACCGCGGCCACGTCGAAGAAACCGCCCAGGGCGACGGGGGTCGCGATGACCCCGACCTCCCAGTCGCGCTCCTGGGCGGCGGTGATCAGCTTGCTCACCTCGGCGGCGACACCGGCCGCGCAGACGACGACATAGAGGAAGCGTCGCCCACCCCCTCCGGACCCGCCCCGTCCCGACCCGGACCCGCCTCGCACGAGCCCGCCCCGCCCGGACCCGCCTCGTCCCGGCGGGTCGCCGGCCGTGTTCGCAGTCGCAGTCACCCGACGACCCTACTGAATCCCGCTCACCCCCCGGGCGATCTCTCGACGAAGCGTTCGACGTCCTCGGGGGTCGGTCGGAGCAGGCCGTCGCGCAGGGCGAGGGCGGTGGCCTCCGCGCGGGAGGCGGCGCCGGTCTTGCGCAGGAGGTGTTCGACATGGGTGTGCACGGTGCGCGGGGACAGGAACAGCGCCTGGGCGATGGCCTGGTTCGTCCGGCCGGTGGCCGCCCGGGTGAGCACCTCCAGTTCGCGCGGGCTGAGCCCGTACGGCAGCGCGGTGGGCGTCTCGTGGACGAGCACCGCGCTCCGTACGACGGCCGCGCCGAGGGTGTGGCGGCGCACGGTGACCCGGTACCAGTCGGGTCCCACGGGCCACAGCAGGCGCAGCCGGGTGCCGTGCGCGTCGGCGAAGGCGTCCAGCAGGCGGCGGAACTCGGGGTCCCGGAGGACCAAGGCGGGGTCCCGGCCCGGGAGTTCGAGGGTGTCGCCCGCGACGACGAGGCCGGCCCCGCCGTCCGCCGGGAGGTCGGGGAGGTCGCCCGCGTGCGCGGTGGGGTCGGCGAGGGCGCCCAGGGCGGGCAGCAGCGACGCCAGCAGGTGGCGGGTCGCGGTGTCGTAGGCGTCGGGGGTCGCCGTGGAGAGGGTGATCAGGCCGACGAGCCGCCCGTGGTGGCGGAGGGCGCCCGTCACCGCGTCGCGGACGCCCGCCGGGCGCATCCGCTCGGCGTAGAACCAGCCGTCGCGGTAGCGCTCGCCCGGGTCCTCGACGTCCTCGCAGATGGAGGGCGGGATCGCGCTGCGCAGGACGTTGGCGTACCAGGGGGTCGCGACGAACTCGGCGGCCAGCGCGGCGGAGACGTCGGCGTCGTAGCCGACGCCCGCGACCTGGACGTGGGCGCCGGTGATCGGGTCGATCTCCAGGAGGGTGGCGGCGTCCAGGGGCAGGGCGCGGCCG
The DNA here is from genome assembly GCF_036322545.1 of Streptomyces sp. SP18BB07. NCBI lineage: Bacteria > Bacillati > Actinomycetota > Actinomycetes > Kitasatosporales > Streptomycetaceae > Streptomyces > Streptomyces sp. SP18BB07. The sequence goes on along the minus strand of NZ_JAQYWT010000284.1, from coordinate 97,918 downwards.
AGTTCGCGGAGGGCCTCGGCGCAGGCGGCGGCGGTGTCGCGTTCACGGGTGAGCATCCCGATGCGGGCGGCGGCCGCGAGCTGGTGGTGGGTGAGCATGGGAGCCTCCCGGGGCCGCCCCGAGACCGGTACAGGTCTTTTGGACCCTAACGATAGGCGGCCGGGGTGCGACGGACAAGAAGTTCACCGATCCGTGACGCCCTGACCGGCTGACCGGCTGACCGGCTGACCGGCTGACCGACACTCGGCCGCCGCCGACCCACGGCCCGCGGACTCGGTATTTGTACGGATGGTGGGGCGGGGCGGTGGGGTCTTTCCTGTTCGGCACAGCAGGACGCCCGCCGTCGACGGGCCCCGTCCCCCTTGGAGATCCCCGCCATGACCAGACGCCCCCTTTCCGTCACCCCGGCCTCGCGCAGGCAGTTCCTCGCCTGGTCGGCCGGCGCGGTCACCGCGACCGGGCTGGCCGCCACGGGCTGCAGCGCCCCGGAGAGCAGCTCCGGCGCGGCGAAGGCGGCGAACGCGTCCCCCTCCGCACGCAGGCTCACGCGGATCGGCCTCGACTACCCCTTCACCCAGATCCCGCTCTACAGCACCCTGGTGAAGCTCTCGACGGCCGCGGCGAAGAAGCACGACGTCAAGCTGCTGACGACGAGCGACGCGAGCAACCCCGACACCCAGGCCAGCAACCTCAACGCCTGGGTCACGCAGAAGATGCCCGCGATCGTGTCGTTCCCGATGGTCTTCGAGGCCACCGAGTCGATCGCCAAGGCGGCGCTCGACGCGGGCCTGATCTGGGTGACGTACGGCGGGACGCTGGAGAACCAGAGCGCCGACATCCAGTTCAGCTTCCGCGAGAGCGGCACGCTGCTCGGCGAGGCGGCCGCGAAGTGGGCCGACGAAGAGCTGAACGGCAAGGGGAAGATCGCGTTCCTGATCGACAACACGATCGAGCTGGGCCGGGAGCGCACCAAGGGCATGATCGACGCCTTCACCAAGCTCGCGCCCGGTGTCGACGTGGTGGCGCAGGAGCAGGCCATCGACCCCGACACAGGGCTGTCGAAGTCCAACGCGCTCCTCGCCAAGCACCCCGACCTGAACATCATCCTCGGCATCACGGACGCCGCGGCGTACGGCGGGTTCAAGGCGTTGCAGCAGAGCGGGCGGAAGAACGGCGACAAGAAGACGTTCGTCGGCGGCCAGGACGGCTCGGCCCCCTCCTTGCTCGCCATCAAGCAGGGCACCTTCTACCGGGCTTCGTCCGCCCTCGCCCCGCAGGACATCTCCAACGCCATCGTCGACGTACCGCTCGCGGTGGCCGCGGGGAAGGCGAACCCGAGCGTCGAGGTGCCGGTCAAGCTGGTCCAGCGCGGTGACACGGCGGAGATCGACGCGCTGCTCGCCCAGAACGGCTAGGGCGGCGCGATGGCCGACACGAGCGACCCGACGGGGGCGGCGGCCCTGCCGCCGAACCTGCGGATCACGTCCCTCAGCAAGTCCTTCGGCGGGGTGCGGGCGCTGGACGGGGTGGACCTCACCGTGCCCGCCGGCCAGGTGCACGCCCTGCTCGGACACAACGGCGCCGGCAAGTCCACGCTGATCAAGTGCCTGGGCGGGGCGTTCCCGCCGGACGCCGGGACGATCGAGGTGGGCGGGGTGCCGTACGCCCGGCTCAGTCCGCGTGAGTCGATCGCGGCGGGGGTGGCGATCATCTTCCAGACGCTCAGCGTCGTGGACTCCCTGACCGTGGCCGAGAACATCTTCCTCGGGCAGGAGTGGACCCGGTACGGGCGGATCGACCGCCGGGCCCAGGAGAAGGTGGCCGCCGAACTCCTCGACCGCGTCGCCGCGAGCTGCTCGCCGCGCGACCGGGTGGGTGAACTGCCCATGGGACAGAAGCAGTTGGTCGAGATCGCCAAGGCGCTCAGCCGCAGCGCCTCGGTGCTGGTCCTCGACGAGCCCACGGCCGCGCTCTCCGGCGCCGAGAGCGACGCCCTCGCGACCCGGGTGGAGGACCTGCGCTCCCAGGGCCTCGCCATCGTCTACGTCACGCACCTCCTGGCCGAGGTCGAACGCCTCGCGGACGCGGTGACGGTCCTCCGCGACGGCCGCGTCACCCACACGGCGACCGGCGTCCACCACCGCCACGCCCTGGTCCGGGCGATCACGGGGGCGGACGGCCCGCCGAAGCCCCACCGCGACACGGAGCCGCCGGCGCCGGGCGCGGACGGGCCGACGGTGCGCAGCGGTCCCCTACCCGGTGCCGCTGCGGCCCCCTCCTCCCCCTCCCCCGCGCCCGCCAGTCTCTCCCTGCGGGGGCTGCGCGGACCCGGCTTCGGGCCGGTCGATCTCACCGTCGGGGAGGGCGAGATCGTGGGGCTGTACGGGCTGATCGGGTCCGGGCGTACGCGGGTGCTGGAGACGTTGTTCGGCAGGCGGCGGGCCGACGGCGGCAGCGTCCACGTCGGTGGGCGTGCCGTCTCCCCCGCTCGCCCCGCCGACGCCCTCGCCGCCGGCATCGCGCTGGTGCCGGCGGACCGTCGGACGCAGGGCCTGTTCGCGGGGCTGAGCGCGCAGGACAACGTGCTGCTGCCGAGCGTGCGCACGCTCGCCCGGCGCGGGGTGCGAGCCCTCGGCGCGGAGCGGCGGGTGTTCGGCTCGCTCGCCGAGGCGGTGGGGCTGCGGCCCGCGCGGCCGGGCCTGCCGGCCTCCGCGTTCTCCGGCGGCAACCAGCAGAAGCTGCTGCTCGGCCGCTGGATCAACGAGGCCAGGACCGTCGATGTCCTGCTGCTCGACGAGCCGACGCAGGGCGTCGACGTCGGTGCCCGCCAGGAGATCTACGACGTCGTGTCCACGCTCGCCGGACAGCGCGGCACGGCCGTGCTGTTCGCCTCCAGCGACCCGGAGGAGGCGGCCGGCCTCGCCCACCGCTGTCTGGTCGTCGACCGGGGCCGGATCGTCGCCGAACTCTCCGGCCCGGACCTCACCGAGGCGTCCCTCCTTGCGGCGGTCCACGACGCGGGGCCCACGCCTCCGCGGCCGCACCATCCCCCGGACGGCGCCCCCCACCGCGCCGCCCGCCCTCTCCCCCGAAGGAACGCCATGACCGCCGTGACCGCCGCCGAGCGCGTCGTCCCCGGCCCGCGCGCCCTGGCCGCGCACGGGCTCTCGACGGTGCGCCGCCATCCCCTGATCGTCGTCCTCGCCCTGCTGGTGCTGGTGTTCCAGCTGTCCACCGGCAGCTTCCTCGACCCCGGGAACCTGCGCGGGATCGCCACCGACGCGGCCGCCCTCGCGATCGTCGCCGTGCCCCTGGCCCTGCTGGTGATCAGCGGTTACCTGGATCTGTCGGTGGGTTCGACGCTGGCGTTGGGCGCCCTGACGGCGGGCTGGCTCGCGGGGGAGCAGGCCCAGTCCCCCGTGGTCGCCGTCCTCGGCGCGCTGGCCGTCGGCGCGGCGGTCGGCGCCGTGAACGGAGTGCTCTGCTGCTATCTGGGGCTGTCGCCGTTCATCGTGACGCTGGGCATGCTGGCGGCCGTGCGCGGCCTCGCGCAGCAGCTCTTCCCGCTGCCGCTGAGCGGTTTCGGCGACGGCTTCGCCTGGCTGGGCGGGGCGCGGATCGCCGGGATCGCGGCCCCCGTCGTCATCGCCGCCATCGTGCTCGTCGCCGGGGCGCTGTTCCTGGCGTACACGCCCACCGGACGCCATGTGTTCGCGATCGGGGTCAACCGGGAGGCCGCGTATCTCTCCGGCATCGACGTCCGCCGTACGCCGTTCGCGCTGTTCGTGGTGACCGGTACGGCCGCCGCGCTGGCCGGGGCGATCAAGGCGTCCGTGCTGGACAGCGTGGTCGCGGGCACCTCGGGCACGGGTTTCGAACTGACCGTGCTCACGGCCGTGCTGTTGGGCGGGGTCGCCCTGAGCGGCGGCTCCGGTTCGGTTCTCGGGGTGCTGCTCGGCGTGCTGTTCCTGGGTTGTCTGCAGAACGGGCTGACACTGCTGAGCGTGCCGACGTTCTGGCAGCAGATGGCGCAGGGCGTGGCCCTGGTGGCGGGCGCGGCGCTCGCCTACTTCGGCCCACGCGCCACCCGGTGACCGGCGCCCAGGGCCCCTCCTGCTCCCCAGCCCCTCCCCCGCACCCAGACACCCCAGAGAGGTCCTCGTGAGCGACACTTCCCCCACCCTGGTCCTGACCGGCGGTCAGGTCGTCACCGTCGACGCCGGTTTCTCCGTCGCCGAGGGTGTGGCCGTGCGCGGCCGGGAGATCGTGGCGGTCGGCACGGACGCCGAGATGCGCGCCCTGGCCGGGCCGACGACACGGATCGTCGAGCTGGCCGGGCGCACCGTGCTGCCGGGCATCAACGACTCGCATCTGCACGGCGCCGCCTACGGGCTGTCCAAGCCTCCGTTCGCCCTGGACGTGGGCCACCCGGCGGTGGGGTCGATCGCCGACATCGCCGGAACGGTGGGCGCGGCGGCGCGGGCCGCCGCGCCCGGCGAGTGGATCGTCGGTCTGGGCTGGGACCCCGGCTATCTCGCCGAGTGCCTCGCCGAGCCGGGCCGTCTCCCGCACCGCGCCGACCTGGACGCGGTGGCGCCCGGCCACCCCGTCTGTCTGACCGACTTCTCGCAGCACATGGTGTGGGCGAACAGCGAGGCGCTGCGCCGCTGCGGGATCGACGCCGACACCGTGGCACCCGACGGCGGGGTCGTCGACCGCGACCCCGACGGCCGGCCCACCGGCATCCTGCGCGAGGCCGCCGGTGTCCTGCTCCAGGCCGCCCTCCCCGCCCCCACGGTCGCCCAGCGCCGCCAGGCCATCCGCCACGTCGTCGCCGAGCTCCACTCGCGCGGCATCACCAGCTACACCGAGCCGGGTCTCGGCCCCGGCGGCGCCGAGACCCTGTTCGGCGGGCTGAGCACCGACAACTGGACGGCGTACGCGGAGCTGGCCGCGACCGGCTCGCTGCACGCCCGGGTCAGTGTCCTGCTGCTGCCCGCGCCGATCGGCGGCTCCGCCGAGGACGTCCGCAAGGGTCTCGCCGAGCTGCACCGCCCGGAGTCGGCGGACCCCCGGCTGCTGAACGCCATCGGCGTGAAGATCTTCGCCGACGGGGTGCCGCCGAACCGTACGGCCTGGATGAACGAGCCCTACGTCGGCGGCGGCCACGGCTCCCTCTGTGTGCACGGGCGCACGCCCGAGCTCCAGGTCGACGAGTTGTTCGACATGATCCGGATCGCGCACGAGGCCGGTTACCAGCTGGGGGTCCACGTCACCGGCGACCGGGCCATCGACCTCGTGGTGGACGCGTTCACGGCGGCGCAGGAGGCCGTGCCGCGCGCCGACGCCCGGCACTACGTCATCCACGGCGACTTCATCGGCGCGGACAGCCTCGCCCGGCTGGCCGCGCACGGCTACGGCGTCAACATGAACCCGGCCATCAAGTGGACGATCTCCGATCTGATGGCGGAGGTCGTGGGCTCGGAGCGGTCGGCGTACCAGTGGCCCGCGCGGTCGGCCTTCGACGCGGGCGTGGCGGTGTGCGCCAGTTCGGACGCGCCGATCACGGTGCCCGACTGGCGGCAGGGCGTCGCCGGGATGCTGCTGCGCGAGTCGAAGGCCAGCGGCCGGGTCAGCGGTCCCGAGCAGCGGGTGGAACTCGCCGAGGCGCTGCGGGCGTACACGATCAACCCGGCGCGGCAGGACTTCGCGGAGGAGTGGAAGGGGTCCGTGGAGGTGGGCAAGGTGGCGGACCTGTGCGTACTGGACCGGCCACTGCTGGGTCTGGACCCCCATGAGATCACCGGGGTCGAGGTCGACATGACGGTGTTCGACGGCGGGGTCGTCTTCGAGCGCTGAGCCAAGGGGCCGCGAGGCGAAGGCCGGTGCCGCTGCGGCGGCGCCGGCCTTGTCGTGTCGGGTTTCGAAGGGATCCCGTCAGCTCGTCAACGCCTCGACCCTGCGCATGACCTCCGCGCAGAAGGCGCCGACCCCGTCGGGGTCGTCGATGAACTGGTTGGGCTTGACGCAGAAGGTCGTGAAGCCCTGCTCCAGCTGCTCGGGGATCGAGGCGAGGGCCGCCCCGAGGTCCGCGGGGGAGTGGTCGTCGGGGAAGACCGCCTGGGTGCCGCCGATCATCTCCAGTTCGGCGGCGTCCCGTCCGGCGGCGGTCATGGCCTCGTCGAGTGCCTTGAGGTCGTCCGGGGTCGGGCGCCCGAGGGGGTGGAAGCCGTGGCCGTACCGGACCAGCCGGCGCAGGACGGGGCCGTGCAGGCGCTGCCCGCCGAACCACAGCCGCGGCCCCTCGGGCCGGTACGCCTTGGGCTCGAAGTAGACGTCCCGGAACGGGTAGTGCTCGCTGTCGTGGGAGATCGGGGACGGCCCCCAGGCCTTGGCCCAGACCTCCAGGTGCTCGTCGAGCAGCCGGCCCCGCCTGCCGAAGGGCACGCCGAGCGCGTCGTACTCGTCCCTGCTCCAGCTGACCGTGGGCTGCACCAGCAGCCGTCCCTCGCTGAGCAGGTCGAGGGTGCCGAGTTCCCTGGCCATCAGCAGGGGGTGGCGCAGCGGGGCGAGGACGGCCGCGGCGGCCAGGCGCAGGCGTTCGGTGACGGAGGCGATGGAGGCGAGCAGGAGCAGGGAGTGGGGCCAGGGGGTGTAGGGGTCCTGGTTGCCGGGGAGGGCGTAGTCGCGGGGATTGCCCATGATGCCGTCGGCGGCGGCGTCGGGGCCGAGCACGATGTGTTCGCTGACCATGACGGAGTCGAACCCGGCGTCCTCGGCCTCGCGTGCCCACCGGACGGCGGTGGGCAGGTCGGCCCGGCCGCCGGTGAGGGTCCAGTTCTCGCTGAGGACCAGCAGCATGCGGGGGGTGGTGCTCATGGGTGATTCCCTCTCCTCCGTACAATTTGATCCCGAATGACTGAACGACCGAACGATTCAACGCTCGAACGACCGAATGTCCGCATGAACGACGGACCGGGACCGGGGTGGCCGCAGTGGGCCCTCCCGTCCGGCCGTGAGACCGAAGGAGCACCCGTGCCCGGCCAGCGATCCATCACCGAAGCCGAAAAGCTCGCCGCGGCGAAGCTGGGGGACTTCTCCATCCGCCGGGACCAGATGGCGGCGGTGGCGAACATCTACCGGGCCGCGTCGGCGGTGCGACAGCACCTGGAGAACTCCGTGCTGCGCGGCTCCGACCTGACCTGGACGGCCTTCGTGGTGCTGTGGGTCGTGTGGGTGTGGGGCGAGTCCGAGACCCGGCACGTGGCCGAGGAGGCGGGCATCTCCAAGGGCACGCTCACGGGGGTGGCCCGGACGCTGGAGTCGCGCGGGCTGGTGCGGCGGGCGGACCACCCGACGGACGGGCGGCTGGTGCTGCTGGCCCTCACCGACGAGGGCGAGGAGCTGATGCGGCGGGTGTTCCCGGCGTTCAACGAGGAGGAGGCCTTCGTCACCGGGCAGCTCAGCGACGCGGAGTGCCGGAGCCTCGCGGAGGGGCTGCGCAGTGTCGTGCTCCAGGTCGAGGAACACGGCGAGGAGCGCCGCCGCACTCTGCTGAACGGCGCCGAGCCCGCGCCCCGACGCAGTGGCCGCCGCCCGAAGGCGTAACGGCTCCGCCCCCGACGCACCTGTCCGTCCACCTCTGGACCTTCCTCATCGTTTGGATTCAAACAAGGTAGGCGGACGCCGAATCCATGGTCAAGGGCCCACGGCCGATCGGCCTTCGCTGCGCGGTGTCAGCCGCTGTCGCCCTGCCGCGCGCGGTGCCCGGCAGGCAGCAGATGCCCGAGGTCGAGGCCGGTCGGCGGCGGCAGCGGCGTATGCGCGGCGTCGGCGCGAAAGGAGTCGAGCAGATAGCCCACCAGGCGCCGTGAGGCCGCTGCGGGGTCGGGTGTGGCACCGAGCGCGTTGTTCGCGAGCAGGACCACCGTCAGATCCGAGGGATGGAAGTCCTTCCGCAGCGCCCCCGCGCTCTGCGCCCGTCGCACCAGGGCCGCGAAGCCGCGCTCGCCCCGCAGCCGGCGCCGGGAATGGTCCGCGGCCGCGTCCGGGAAGACGGTGAGGAACGCCTCCGTGAAGCCGCGCTCGGCCGCCTGCAGGGCGCACACCTTCTCGATCACGTGGCAGAAGCCGCGCCATGGGTCCGGATCGTCCAGCCCCTCGACGACGGCCGCGCCGCACGCCTCGAGCTGGTCGGCGAAGATCTCCCTGATCAGTTCGCCGCGGGTCGGGAAGCGGCGGTAGAGCGTGGCGACGCCCACCCCGGCCTTCCGCGCGATGGCCGCCATCGGCACCTCGATCCCGTGCCGGGTGACGGCCTCGCGTGCGGCCTCCACGATCCGTTGCCGGTTGCGCTCGGCGTCCGCGCGCAACCGAGGGGATCTCGCGTCGATCTCTCTCACCTCCGGCTCAAGTGGACGATGGTCTCCGCTTACCACCGTACGGTCGATCGTAGACAGCGATCACAGCGAGGTGTGCGACATGAGCGAGATGATGCGAGCGGCACTGTACGACCGCTTCGGCGGCCCCGAGGTGCTGTACGTGGGCGAGGTGCCCAAGCCCGTCCCCGGGCCCGGCGAAGTGCTGGTGAGAGTCGGCGCCACCAGCGTCAACGGCGGTGAGCTGCATGCCCGCGCCGGTCGGGTCAAGCTGCTCACCGGCAGGAAGTTCCCGCTGCGCACCGGCCTGGACTTCGCCGGAGAGATAGCCGGGTTCGGCTCTCCCGCCGCCGGGCTCGCCCTCGGGGACCGGGTCTGGGGCGTCCTGGCGCGCTCCTCCGGCTTCGGCAGTGCGGCGCAGTACGTCGTCGTCCGGCCGGAGCGGATCTCCCGGAGGCCGGAGGGCCTCGACCCCGTCGACGCCGTGGCGCTGCCCGTGGGCACCACGGCCATCACCGCCCTGCGGGACAAGGCGCGACTGCGTCCCGGCGAGCGCCTCCTGGTGCGGGGCGCGGCCGGAGGTGTGGGCAATGTGGCAGTCCAGTGGGGCAAGGTGATGGGAGCTCATGTCACGGGGCTCGCCCGCGCGGACAACCTGGCCCTGGTCCGCGAGCTGGGCGCCGACGAGGCGCTCGACCACCGATCCACCACGCCGGCCGACCTCGGCCGCTACGACGTGGTCCTGGACACCGTGGGAAAGGACGTACCCGCCTATCGCGGGCTCCTCGCCCCGGGCGGGCGCATGGTGACCATCGCCCTCGACACCGACCGGATCGCCGCCTCGCTCGGCTGTCTCCTGGCCGGCGCCGTGCACGGCCGCAGCCGGCCGCGCTTCTTCAGTGGCAACCCGAAGACCGAACTCTTCACCGAACTGACGTCGTACGTCGAGCAGGGCATGCTCCGTCCGGTCGTGGACACGGTCTTCCCGCTGGCGGACATCGCGGCCGCCCATCGTGCGCTGGAGGCAGGCGGCGTGCGCGGCAAGCACGTCGTGCGCATCGACTAGCCCGACGGGGACCACGGGCCCAATTCGGTTGCGGGGCAGTGGTACCGGCCCCCAGGATCTGCCCATGTTCATCCATCACGCCTCCCCGACGCCGTCCCTCGCCACCGTCTCGTCGGTGCGGGGACAGCAGCAGCCGGGCCGACCGTGGGAGCCGACACCGCCCCGGTCATGACGGCCGCGCTCGTCGCGGGGCTCCTCGCCGGGTACGGCATCGCCCTCCCCGTCGGAGCCGTCGCGACCTACCTCGTCTCCCTCACCGCCCGTACCTCCCTGCGGACCGGAGTGTGCGCCGCGCTCGGCGTCGCGACGGCCGACGGGCTGTACGCCCTGCTCGCCGCCCTCGGCGGTACGGCCCTCGCGAACGCCCTGCAACCGGTGCTCACCCCCCTGCGCTGGGCCTCGGCCCTGGTGCTCCTGGCGCTGGCGGTACGCGGCGCGGTCGGGGCCGTGCGCCAGTACCGCGCCCGGCGCCTTCCCACCCGGGCGCAGCGGGATCCCGTCGGCCCGGCACGCGCCTACCTCACCCTCCTCGGCATCACCCTGCTGAACCCCACCACGGTGGTCTACTTCGCCGCGCTCGTGCTCGGCAGCCGCGCCACCGAGGCCGTGAGCCCCCTGGAACAGGCGGTGTTCGTCCTCACCGCGTTCCTCGCCTCGGCGAGCTGGCAACTGCTGCTCGCCGGTGGTGGCGCCCTGCTGGGCCGTGCGCTGACCGGACACCGGGGGCGACTGGCCACCGGTTTCGTGTCGAGCGCCGTGATCGCGGGACTGGCGGTGCTGATGCCGTAGCCGTCACATCCGCTCGCCGGGCTCCGTCAGTGGGGTGTGCGGCCGCCGCCGCGCACCCCACGAACCGATGAGGAGTCAGGACCATGCAGGCACGGATGAAGAACCCGGCGACCGTCCTCCCCGAGGCGCTGCCGGCGATCCAGGGGCTGATCAAGGCCGCGCACCAGGGCGGTGTCCCGCAGGAGATCATGGAGTTCACGCATCTGCGGGCCAGCCAGATCAACTCCTGCAGCGCGTGCGTCCACGTCAGCCTGGCGAGCGGCCGCAAGGCGGGCATCAGTGACGAGCGGCTGTGGGGTGTGGCCGCATGGCGCGAGGCGCCGTACTACTCGGACGCCGAGCGGGCCGCGCTCGCGCTGGCCGAGGAGATGACCCGGCTCGGCGACCGTTCCGGCGACGCGGTGCCGGACGAGCTCTGGGACGAGGTCGCCGACCACTTCGACGAGCGGCAGATCGCGTCGCTGGTCCTGTGGATCGCCACGACCAACCTGTTCAACCGCGTCAACGCGGCGATCAAGGAACCGGCGGGCACGACCTGGGGCTGACCGCCGCCGTCGGGGCGCCCGCACAAGTCCCGTGCGGGCGTGGCCCGATGAGGATGATTCCGCGTGGGGCAGGTGTTGAATGCGGGGAAGAATCGGTAGCGGAAGAAGTCAGTACGCGACAGCAAGGGACGGTAGCCATGCCACTTGAGGGCGAGTACGTGCCCAGCCCCACCCAGTGGGTGCGCGAGCAGGTCGAGTTGTACGAGAGCTCGGGCGGCACGCAGGGCACGACACTGCTGGACACCGGTTTGCCGGTCATCGTGCTCACCACACGCGGCGCGAAGAGCGGGAAGATCCGCAAGACGCCGCTGATGCGGGTGGAGCACGAGGGCCGGTACGCGGTCGTGGCCTCGCAGGGCGGTGCACCCAAGCACCCGGTCTGGTACCACAACATCAAGTCCGACCCGCTGGTGGAGCTCCAGGACGGGCCCACCCGGCAGGACCTGATCGCGCGTGAGGTCACCGGGGACGAGAAGGCCGAGTGGTGGGACCGGGCGGTCGCCGCGTATCCGCCGTACGCGGACTACCAGAAGAAGACGGACCGGGAGATTCCCGTCTTCGTGCTGGAGCCGGTGGAGGGGTGACCGGGCGGCGCGTCGTCGGGTGCGGGTCCGGTGGGGGCTGGTCGCTCAGTTCCCCGCGCCCCTGAAAAGCGGGGCTGCGCCCCTGCTTTTCGGCCCGAAAGGCCGCAGGCCCGTGAGGGCCTGCGGCGCTCACGGGGCGCGGGGAACTGCGCGAGAAGCCCCACTCACCCACAGCCGCACCCGCACCCGCCCCGGCACCGGCACCGGCACCGGCACCGGCACCGGCACCGGCACCGGCACCGGCACCGGCACCGGCAAGAAAAACTTCGCTTAGACGCGCATGTTCCCCGAAGGGCCGGGCACCCGAGTCTCAGGCCCCGCCGCGTTCCCCCGTCGCGGCGGGGCTTTCTCCTGCCCGCTTCCCCGGCCCCGTCTTCTCCGTCACGTCGAGGAAGATCTGGTCGGCCTCGGGGACGACATGGGCGATGGAGCGCTTGATGCGGACGGCGACCAGCTCGACCTCCTCGCTGTCGAGGCCGGGGACCAGGTCCACACGCGCGGCCACCAGGGTCGAATCCAGGCCGAGTTGCATGGTGAGCAGGGCCTCGACGGTGTCGATCTCGGGCTGTGCCTCCAGCAGGGAGCGGATCTTCCGGCTGGGTTCGGGGTCGGCGGCGACCCCTATGAGCTGCTCCCGCGCATCCCGGCCGAGCCAGTAGGCGACGTACACGAGCAGGGCCCCGATCGCGAAGGACGCGGACGCCTCCCAGATCACCTGGCCGGTCACCATGTGCAGGGCCATCCCGGCGATCGCGAGGGTCACCCCGAGGACCGCCGTGCCGTCCTCGGCGACGACCGTGCGCAGCGCCGGATCCTTCAGTCCGTCGACACCGCCCTGCCGCCGCACCTGGTGCAGGGCGCGCAGCAGTGAGGCCCCCTCGGAGAGGAGGGCCACGCCGAGGACGGCGATGCCGGCGACATAGCCGTCGTAGGACTCCGCGCTCTCGGACGTCAGGGCGTGCACGGCCTGGTAGAAGGAGAAGCAGCCGCCCATCACGAAGATGCCGACGGCGGCCAGCAGGGACCAGAAGAAGCGCTCCTTGCCGTAGCCGAAGGGGTGCCGGGCGTCGGCGGGGCGGCGGCTGCGGCGCAGCGCGGCGAGGAGAAAGACCTCGTTGAGGCTGTCGGCGACCGAGTGGGCGGCCTCCGAGAGGAGGGCGGGCGATCCGGCGAGGAGCCCGCCGACGGTCTTGGCCGCGGCGATCAGAAGGTTGGCGCCGAGAGCGACGAGGACCGTGATCCTGGTCCTGCGGTCCTCCCGCGTCCCACTCTCCTCCCTCGTCCCGCTTTCCTCCCGGGTCCCCGGTCCTTCGAGAACCGCCCCGCCCCGCTCGTTCGCCGTCTCGGTGTCTGGTGGTGTCCGGGTCACGTTCGCCGCTTGCCCCGACCGGTCGTGCTCACACCGTGGGGGTCGCGGAATTCGGGGAACCCTCATCAGGGCAGACGTATCCGGACGGGCCGGGAGGACGGACGGCATGAGTGTCGGTGAGGGCAACGAGGCGTACGGGCGAAAGGCGTTCAAGAGGTCCAGGAGCCATTTCGCGGACCGGATCACCGCCGACGGCCGCGACGGCTGGCCGGTGGAGGCGGGCCGCTACCGGCTGGTGGTCAGCCGGGCCTGCCCCTGGGCCAGCCGGGCGGTGATCGCGCGGCGGCTGCTGGGCCTGGAGGACGCCCTGTCGATGGCCGTCGCCGACCCGATCCAGGACGACCGGAGCTGGCGGTTCACGCTCGACCCGGACGGCCGCGACCCGGTGCTCGGCATCCGCTTCCTGAAGGAGGCGTACGACGCGCGGGAGAGCGACTACCCGGGCGGGGTCAGCGTCCCGGCGGTCGTGGACGTGCCGAGCGGTGAGCTGGTCACCAACGACTACCAGCGCCTCACCCTCGACCTCGCCACCGAGTGGAGCGGTCTGCACCGCGAGGGTGCGCCCGACCTGTATCCCGAGGCCCTGCGCGACGAGATCGACACGGTGATGGCGGAGGTCTACGAGGACGTCAACAACGGCGTGTACCGGGCGGGCTTCGCCACCGGGCAGAAGGAGTACGAGGAGGCCTGCGCCGGGGTGTTCCGGCGGCTGGAGGCGCTGTCGGAGCGGCTGGCGGGGCAGCGCTACCTCGTGGGCGGGACGATCACGGAGGCGGACATCCGGCTCTTCACCACCCTGGTGCGTTTCGACCCCGTCTACCACGGTCACTTCAAGTGCAACCGCTGGAAGCTGGCGGAGGACCCGGTGCTGTGGGCGTACGCCCGTGATCTCTTCCAGACCCCCGGATTCGGCGACACCGTCGACTTCGACCACATCAAGCGGCACTACTACCAGGTGCACACGGGCATCAACCCGACCGCCGTGGTGCCGCTCGGGCCGGATCTGGCGGGCTGGCTCGCCCCCCACGGGCGGGCGGACCTGGGCGGCAGCCCGTTCGGGGACGGCACGCCGCCGGGGCCGGTGCCGGCCGCCGAGGTCGTGGCCCCGCAGGGCCGTCCGTGACCGGACGGCATCACGAAGCGAAGGAGGAGGACCAGATGTCCAAGAAGAAGAAGCTGCCCGTCGCCTACAAGCCGGTCGGCTTCGCGCTGGGCTGGGTGAGCGGTGCGGTGGCCTCGGCCGCGTTCCGCAAGACCTGGAAGCTGATCCGGCACGAGGACGACGCGCCCGACGCGCTGGACCGGGACCGCGGCTGGGGCGAGATCCTGCTGGCGGCGGCCGTCCAGGGCGCGATCTTCGCAGTCGTGCGCAGCGCGGTGGACCGCACGGGCGCCAAGGCCATCGAACGGTCCACCGGAGTCTGGCCGGCCCCCGAGAAGGGAGGCCGCGACTGACGCCGAGCTACCGGCCGGGTGGCCCCACACGGGGCCACCCGGCCGTTCGCCCGCCCGGCTAGCCCTGCTTCGGGGCCGTCGGGTGTTCGCGGCGTAGGGTGAAGGAGTGGCCGGCCGGGTCTGAGTAGCCGCGTTCCTCGAAGGGGCCGCTTGCGTCCTTGGTGTCGACCGGGCGTCCGCCCAGGGAGACGATCAGCCGCTCGGCCTCGTCGAGGTCATCGACGTAGAAGTCGAGATGGGCCTGGAGGGAGTTCTCGGGGCGGGGCCAGCTGGGCGGGACGGCGTTGACGTCCCGGCGGAACGCCATACGGGCACCGCAGGCGCCCTCGATCTCCACGCGGTTGGCGGTCGCGTCCGTCTCCCGCGCGTCGAGCAGCTCCTTGTAGAACACCGCGAGCTTCTCCGGCTCGGCGCAGTCCAGCACCACGAAGCCCGCCTGTACCAGTGCCATGTCTCCTCCGTACGGGATCCCGGGCGCGGGGGAGGGTCCACCGCCGCCCATACGCTCCCCGGGTACCCGCGGACTACAGGTTCAGCCGCAGCGTGACCGCCTGGGGACGGAACTTCTCCCGCTCGTAGAACCGGATGCCGTCCGCGTTGCCCGCCGAGGCGGTCACCTCCGCGTGCGCCGCACCCTCCTCCCGCGCCCACGCCAGGAAGGTGTCGACCAGCCGGGCCCCGACCCGGGACCGCCGGTGTTCGGGCCGTACGTACAGCGCCATGAGGGTCGCCGATCCGACGGGCCGCATGGCGGTGGGGCCGGACATCGATCCCGACAGATGGCCGACGACCTCACCGTCGCGCACGGCGGCCAGCAGCAGTCTGCCCGGGTCCTGGAGGGCGGCCGTGAAGGCCTCGGCGCCGTGCAGGCGCGGCCAGTCCACGTTCAGGCTGGGGTCCCGCTCGCCGCCGTCCTCGGCGAAGAGCAGGGAGCTGGAGACGACGATCCCCGGTACGTCCTCGGCGCGGGCCCGCCGCACGATCACCTCTGGCTCACTCATGGACCGGAACCTAGCGGTCGGCTCTGACAACCCGTCGCAGCCGGACCAGCACTCACCCCCGCACACTGCCTGAAGGCCTGGACTTCCTGGACAGTCGTCCAGCTATAGTGGACACCTGTCCAAGAAGTATCCGAGACAGCGAGTGAACGACGGAGTCTGTTGACCATGGAGATCCTGGCGAACGTGCTGGTCGCGCTGGTGGCCGTGCTGCACGCGTACATCCTGGTGATGGAGATGTTCCTGTGGCAGAAGAAGCCGGGGATGTCCTTCCACGGGCTGGACGCCGAGATGGCGCGGCGGACGGCCTCGCTCGCCGCCAACCAGGGCCTCTACAACGGCTTCCTCGCCGCCGGTCTGGTGTGGGGCCTGATCGCCGACGACCCGACCGGCTACCGGGCGCAGATCTTCTTCCTGTCCTGTGTGATCGTCGCGGGCGTGTACGGCGCCGCCACCGCCAACCGCCGCATCCTCGTCGCCCAGGCGCTGCCCGGGGCGCTCGCCCTGGCCGCCGTCCTCGTCGCCGGATGACCGCCGGCGAGCCCCGGGCCACGGAGGACCCCCGGGCCTCCCGCACCCGGGCCAGGCTGCGGGAGGCCCTCCTCGACGAGTGCGCCCGGCACCCGCTGCACGAGGTCAGCGTGGCCGCGCTGGTCCGCCGGGCGGGGGTCGGCCGGGCCACGTTCTACGTGCACTACCCGGATCTGGAGTCGCTGGCCGTCGACGCCTGCGCCGATGTCGTACGGGAGGCCGTGGAGGCGCTGCACGCCTGGCGGGGGCGCCCCGACCCGGTGCGGGCGCCGGCCGCCCTGCCGGAGTTCTTCGCCGGTCTCGCACCGCACGCCGCCCTGTACCGGGCGCTGCTCCTGCCCGGTGGCGGTGGGCCGCTCGGCCGGGTCCTGCACCGGGACCTGCGCGCCTACAGCCTGCGCGAGCGCGAGCTCGCGGGGGCCGCGGACGCCCCGCTGGTGGCGTCCGCCGTGGCGGCCACCTTCGCGGGGGTCCTCGCCGACTGGCTGCACGGCCTGCTCGACGGCACCCCGCGGGAGATCGCCGACCAGGCGTGGCAGCTGCTGGTAGCCCTGCACCGCAGCCGCTGAACAGCCCTGTGGGTGACCTGGTGTACAGGTCACCCACAGGGCCGGGGACACGTGGGGAGTAACGTGCCCCGGCGGGAAATGGCTTCTCGGGCGGCCGGAACTCAGAAGGTGAGCACCGGCTTGATGCTCTTGCCGCCGCTCATGTCGGCGACCGCCTGGTCGATGTCCTCGAACTTGTAGCGGCTGATCAGCCGGTCGAGCGGGAGCTTGCCCTCCTTGACGAGCTGGACGAGGACCGGGATGGCTGTCTGGATCTCGTTGTCGCCGAGGGTGAGGCCGACGACGCGCTTGCCTCCGAGCATGCCGTTGACGTCGAGGGAGACCTCGGTGCCGAACGGCGGGGCGCCCACGATGACGAGGGTGCCGCGTGCGGCGAGGGCGTCGACGCCCTTGCGGAGCACGAAGACGCTGCCGGTGGTCTCGACGACGCCGTCGGCGCCCCGGCCGCCGGTGATCTCCATGATCGCCTCGGTGAGGTCGGCGACCTCGCTCGCGTTCACCGTGTGGGTGGCGCCCAGCTCCTTCGCCAGTTCCAGGCGCTCGCCGACCTTGTCCACGGCGACGACCGTGGTCGCGGGGGTCAGGTTGGCCGCCATCACGGCGGACAGGCCCACGGCTCCGGCGCCGAGGACGACGACGGTGCTGCCCGGCCGGGGCTCCAGCACGTTCCAGACGGCGCCGACGCCGGTCTGGACGCCGCAGCCGAGCGGGGCGATGGAGTCGAGCGGTACGTCCGGATCGACCTTGACGAGGCCGCGCTCGTCGACCAGGGCCCGCTCGGCGAAGGAGGACTGGCCGAAGAAGTGACCGCCGAGGTCCTGGCCGTCACGGCTGATGGTGCTGGTGCCGTCGGCGCGGCGGCCGCCGATCAGGTTGAGCGGCAGCCAGGTGGCGCAGTACGCCGGGTGCCCGTCGCGGCAGTTCTGGCAGCCGCCGCAGGAGGTGAAGGACAGCACGACGTGGTCGCCCGGCGCGACGGTGGTGACGCCCGGGCCCACGGCCTCGACGACACCGGCACCCTCGTGGCCCAGCACGCCGGGCAGCGGGAAGGGCAGCCCGCCGCTCGCGACGCCCAGGTCGGTGTGGCAGAGCCCGGCCGCGACCATGCGGACCAGGACCTCGCCCTGCGCCGGCTGGTCGAGGACGACCTCGGAGAGGGTGAAGGGCGCGCCCCCGGACTCGACCACGGCGGCACGTGTGGTGGTGGACATGCTCATGAACTCCTTGTTCTGTCGGTGAGCCGCCGAACCGGTCCGACGGCTCACCGGGTGGTCCCGGGAAAGGTGCTCAGTCGAGGGAGACGACGACGGACTTGACCTTGGTGTACGACTCCAGGGCCTCGGGGCCGTACTCGCGGCCGAAGCCGGAGGCCTTCACCCCGCCGAAGGGGACGGCCGGGTCGAGCATCGGCCAGTCGTTGACCCAGACGATGCCGGCCTGGAGGCGGTCGGCCACTCGGTGGGCGCGCGTGAGGTTCGTGGTCTGGATGCCGGAGGCGAGGCCGTACGGCGTGGAGTTGGCCAGTTCGACGGCCTCGTCCTCGGAGTCGAAGGGCTGCACGGTGAGGACCGGCCCGAAGACCTCCTCCTGGACGACCCGGGAGTCGTTGGCGAGGTCGGCGATGACGGTGGGCTTGTAGTAGTAGCCGCCGTCGAGGTCGAGGCGCTCGCCGCCGCAGACGATGCGGCCGCCCTCCTTGCGGGCCAGCTCGACGTACTCCTCGACCTTCTTCAGGTGCCGCTCGCCGGCCATCGGGCCGATGACGGTCTCGGGCTGCCGGGGGTCGCCGATCGGCACGCCCGGCACTGCCTCGGCGAGGATGCCGAGCACGGTGTCGTGGACCGAACGGGCGACGAGGAGGCGGGGGCCGCCCATGCAGAACTGGCCGGTGTTGAAGACGAAGCCCCCGATGATGGCGCCGATGGCCTTCTCGAGGTCGGCGTCCTCGAAGACGACGTGCGCCGCGTTGCCGCCCAGCTCCATGGTGACCTGCTTCAGCCCCTCGCCGGCGACGCTCGCCGCGTGCCGGCCGGTGGCGGTGGAGCCGGTGAAGGCGATCTTGTCGACGCCGGGGTTGCGCAGCAGCGCCTCGCCCGCGACGGGGCCCGTACCCGTGACGACGTTGTAGACGCCGTCCGGGACTCCCGCCTCCTTGAGGAGGCCCGCCATGTAGAGGGCGCTGAGCGGGGTCTCCTCGGCCGGCTTGTGCACGACCGTGTTGCCGGCCGCGAGAGCCGGGGCGATCTTGGTGCCGGCCAGGATCAGCGGGAAGTTGAACGGGGTGATCGCGCCGACCACGCCGATCGGGCCGCGCCTGGTGTAGGCGAGGCGGTTGTTCGGTACGTCGCGGGCGGAGCCGTCCAGGCTCCAGGCGAGGGAGGCGAAGTACTCGTAGTCGTTGGCCGTGTTCGTCACGTCGACGGCGTGCGCCAGCGTGATGGGCTTGCCGACGTCACGGCTCTCGATGGCCGCGATCTCGTCGGCGTTCTCCCGGATGAGCTGGGCGACCCGGTTCAGGATCCGGCCGCGCTCCCGGCCGCTCAGCCCGGACCACGTGCCGCTGTCGAAGGCCTCGCGCGCGGCGCGTACGGCGGCGTCGACGTCGGCGGCGCCCGCCTCCGCGACCGTCGTGATTACCTGGCCCGTGGACGGGTCGATCACGTCGGCGCGTGCTCCGTCGGCCGCCTCACGCCACTGTCCACCGATGAACAGCCGCCCGGGCCCGTTCTCGAAGGTGGTCGTCATTGTCCACTCCCCAGCTTGTCCAGCGATGATCGCCAAGTTTTCAACCAACAGGAATCCTGTTGGTTCGCAGTTTCATTACACACAGGTTTCCTGTCAATGCCTTACGCTGACCCCATGGTCGGCACCAAAGCACCTCCCTCCCTCCTCTACATGGTCAAGCAGGTCGAGCTCGTTGTCCGCTCGCGCCTGGACGAGCTGGTGAAGCCGGCCGGGATCACGGCCCTGCAGTACACGTCGCTCACGGTCCTGGAGCGCCATGACGGGCTCTCGGCCGCCCAGCTGGCCCGCGACTCGTTCGTCACGGCCCAGTCCGTCGCGGATCTCGTCCGCAGCCTGGAGAACCGGGGACTCGTGCGCCGGGAGCGCAATCCACGCAACCGGCGCGAGCTGCTGATCCTGCTGACCGACGAGGGGCGCGAGTTGCTCGCCCACTACGCCGAGCCCATGCGTGACCTGGAGGAACGCATGATCAGCGACCTCACCGCGCACCAGGCCGACCAGTTCCGGCAGGCACTGTCCAAGGCGTGGCACGCGCTGTCGTAGGGGGCGCTGCGCAAAACTCCGGACAGCTTGCCGGAGAAATCGAAGACATATGTCAATCGAACATGCTGAAATTCACTCTGACGAGGGTAACTTGCAGGGCGGGGAAGGGTTTTGGCCCTCACACCCTCACAGAGGCCGGTAGGAGGCGATGCCGTCGTGTCGAGCGACCCCACACCGCCCGCGACCGGGTACCTGCGCGTCCGCACGGACCGCGGCCACCGCGTGCTCGAACTGCACGGCGAGATCGACATCGCGGCGACCGTGGAGATCATTCCGCAGCTCGACGCGGAGACCGGCCGCCCCGGCGCCCGAATCGTGATCGACCTCCGGCACGTCGAGTTCTTCGACTGCTCCGGGCTGCGGCTGCTCCACCGGGCCCGGCAGCGGGTGCTCGACCGCGACGGCGAACTGCGCCTGGTCTGCACCCACCCGCTCACCCTGCGCGTCCTCAAGGTCACCGGCCTCGCCAGGCTGCTGCCGCCCGCCCCGTCCCTGGACGCGGCCCTGGAACTGCCCGAGGCCGCGTCCGGCACGTTATGACCCCGCCCCGCCCGTCAGCCCTCGCGTCACTCACCGCCCGCCGGCGCGTCGAACAGGGCACTGACGGACTCGCCGTTGTGGATACGGCGTACGGCCTCCGCGAGGGCCGGGGCGATGGAGAGCACCTTGAGCTTGTCGGTGCGCTCCTCCACGGGGACCGGCACGGTGTTGGTGCAGACGATCTCCAGGACGTCGGGCTGCTCGCTCAGCCGTTTCAGGGCGCCCGCCGCGAACAGCCCGTGGGTGCACGCCACCCGGATCGAACGCGGCCCCAACTCCCGCAGCCGCTCCAGGAGTTCCAGGACGGTACTGCCCTTGGCGATCTCGTCGTCCAGGACGATCACATCCCGCCCGGCCACCTCTCCGATCACCGAGCTGATGCTCACCCGGTCGTCGGCGAACCGCTGCTTGGCACCCGCCGCGACCTGCGCGCCGATCATCCGCGCGAACGCCGCCGCCTCCTTGGCGTTGCCCAGGTCCGGTGACACCACCGTCGTACGCGTCAGGTCGTGGCGCCGGAAGTGGGCGGCCAGTTCGCGCAGCGCGTGCAGATGATCGACCGGCACCGAGAAGAAGCCGTGCACCTGCGGGGAGTGCAGCGTCATGGCGAGCACCCGGCCGGCACCCGCCGACACCATCAGATCGGCGACCAGCCGCCCGCCGATGGAGATACGCGGCGCGTCCTTCTTGTCCGAGCGGGCGTACGAGTAGTGCGGCATGACCACGGTGATCCGGCCGGCCGAGGCCCCGCGCGCCGCGTCGCACATCAGGAGCAGTTCGACGAGATGCTCCTGCACCGGCGCGACCAGCGGCTGGACCAGGAAGACGTCCTTCTCCCGGCAGTTGGCCTGGAGCTGCACCTCCAGACAGTCGTTGGCGAACCGGCTCACCCGGGACGGACTCAGCGGTACCCCGAGGTGCGCGCAGACCTCCTCCGCGAGTTCGGGGTGGGCGCTGCCGGTGAAAACGGCGATGTCACGCACGGTCGGCTCCTCGCATGAACATGATCATTACGGGTTGCGCGGCTCATGCTACTGGCCGCTCCGCGCCGGACAATCGCCAAGTCGGCGTTCCCCGCGTGCCTTTGAGGGCATTCGTTGAAAGAGGAAGGAGGACCGTCGACATGACGACGTCCATCAAGCGCACCCGTGTGCCCGGCTGGGCCAAGCTGCTCGCCGCCGTGGTCATCCTCATCGTGGTGCTGCTGGCCGCGCTGCGGATGCTGGTCTTCGGAGGGCTGGACGACGTGTTCGGCACCGAGGAGCACGACCGCTCGGGACCGACGCTCCTGAAGTCCATCCAGGACATGAGCCGATACGACGCCGCCTCGGGCAACTTCCAGGTGGTCGTCGACCTCGAGAAGGACGCCAAGTACCTGCCGGACGCGATCCGCGGCACCCGCACGCTGTACGTGGGCGCGGGGACCGTGGACGCCTATGTCGACCTCGGCAAGGTCGGCGAGAACGACGTGAAGATGAACGAGGACCGCACCTCGGCCACCATCGACCTCCCGCACGCCCAGCTCGGCAAGCCGGCCCTCGACACCGAGCACTCCTACGCCGTCTCCAAGGAGCGTGGCCTGCTCGACCGCCTCGGCGATCTGTTCTCCGACAACCCCAACGGCGAGCAGGCCGTGCAGCGCCTCGCCGTCAAGCACATCGGGGACGCCGCGAAGGAGAGCAAGCTGACGGAACGGGCCGAGGCCAACACCACCGACATGCTCGAAGGACTGCTGAAGTCGCTCGGCTTCGAGGAGGTGAAGGTGACCTACGGGTCCTGACCGGACAAGGTGACGTACGGGTCCTGACGGGACACCGGCGCCCTCCCCGGCTGCGGGGAGGGCGCGTCGTACGCCGGACCGTCCGTGACCGACGTACGTCCACGCCCTCCCACGCCCCAACCGCTCCCGGGCGCCCGGCCGGCGCCCCTCGAACGGGAGCGGGTCCCTGTCACTCGGACCCCGGGTGCCCCCGAAGGACGGGCCCAAACCCGGCGGGACCCGGCTGACGACTTCTCGCACGGGGGCCCACGGGCGGGCATCGCGGGCCGCTTCGGGGGTAACCACCTTGACACAGAGGGAAGTTGAAATCGGGAGGGTCGCATGGCCGGCACCACGTCACGTTCCCGTTCCACCGCCTCCGGCCGCCGTGCCCCGGCGGCCGAGGCCGGTCGACGGCCGCTCCCGTTGCCCCTGCGGCTGCTGGCGATGGCCCTGGCGTTCCTGGCGATGGTGGCGTTCGGGGCGGTGCTGGCCGGGATCACCCTCCAGCCGTCCCCGGCGTCGGAGACGCTCACCCACAGCAACCTCCGGCCCGGCGCCTCCCTGGAGCTCTACTGGCACCACCCCGACGCGCGCGACGCGCTCAAGCAGGTCGGCGGGAACGTCCTGCTGGGCCTGCCGTTCGGGATCCTGCTGCCGGTGCTGGCGCCCGGCGCGCGCGGTCTGCTGCGGGTGCCCGCGCTGACGGCGCTGATGATGCTGCTGGTCGAACTGGTGCAGGGCGCAGTCGTCACCGGGCGGGCCTTCGACATCGACGACGTCATCCTCAACACGGCGGGCGCGCTGCTGGGCTATCTGCTGCTGGGCCGGCGCCTCGGCCGGGCCGTCCACGCCCGGGCGCAGGAGCCGAAGCCCGCACCGGCACGACGTGCGGCCCCGGCTCGGGGCAAGGCCCCGGCTCAGCCCAAGGCAGCGCGCGGCGCCTGGCTCCAGCGCCTGCGGGTGGGCCGGCGCAAGGAGACCGGCACCGCGTCCAAGGGGGCTAGCGCAACGTCCAGGTGAACTTGCCGCCGCCCACCCAGCGGACCTGGTCCGGGTCGTCGAGGTCGTGCACGACGACCCCGTACGCGGCGGCCGCCTGGAGGACGTCCGTCAACCGCTTCGCCTCGCCGACCACCTGACCGTCGATCTCCACGATCCGGAACGGTGGCGTACCGGGCTGCACCCCGAGCACCAGGACCCGGGGATGGGAAATGTAGGGGCTCGCGCTTTCGGTCATGTCTCGAGGGTAGGCCGGTCCGGCGGCCGGTGACCGGGTGAGGACGGGCGGGGATCGGTCCGGACCGTCCGGCCTCGCCCGTGATCGTACGGCCGCCGTGCGGGTACCCGGGGGCTGGGCGACGCTGGAAGCGGAAGGCAGGAGGCGCCATGGATCCCGTCGAGGCCCTGGACCGGATCGCTTTCCTGCTGGAGCGCGACCTGGCCCCCACCTATCGCGTACGCGCGTTCCGTACGGCCGCCGCCGTGCTCGGCGCTCTGCCGGCCGACGAGGTGGCCGAGCGGGCGGCCGCGGGCTCGCTGGAGTCGCTGAAGGGAGTCGGGCCGAAGACCGCGCAGGTGGCGCGTGAGGCGCTGTCCGGGGAGGTGCCGGGCTATCTGCGGAAATTGGAGCAGGAGGCCGAGGCCCCGCTGACGGAGGGTGACGCGGGAGCGGCGCTGAGGGAACTGATCAGGGGCGACTGCCATGTGCACTCGGACTGGTCGGACGGCGGCAGCCCGATCGAGGAGATGGGCCGGACCGCCGCGCGCCTCGGCCACGAGTGGACGGTCCTCACCGACCACTCCCCCCGGCTGACCGTCGCCCGCGGCCTGTCCCCGGAGCGGTTGCGGGAGCAGCTGGACGTGGTGGCCGCGCTGAACGAGACATGGGCGCCGTTCCGGCTGCTCACCGGCATCGAGTGCGACATCCTCGACGACGGTTCGCTGGACCAGGAGCCGGAGCTGCTGGACCGGCTGGACGTGGTGGTGGTGTCCGTGCACTCCAAGCTGCGGATGGACGCGCGGTCGATGACCCGGCGGATGGTCGCCGCGGTGCGCGATCCGCACTCCGATGTGCTCGGGCACTGCACGGGGCGGCTGGTCACCGGGCGGGGACGGCCGGAGTCGGAGTTCGACGCGGACGCGGTGTTCGCGGCGTGCGCGGAGACCGGGACGGCCGTGGAGATCAATTCCCGGCCGGAGCGGCTGGATCCTCCTCGGCGGCTGCTGCGGCGGGCCGTGGAGGCGGGGGTGTTGTTCTCGATCGACACGGACGCCCACGCACCGGGGCAGCTGACGTGGCAGGTGCACGGGTGTGCCCGGGCGGAGGAGTGCGGGGTGCCGGCGGGGAGGGTGGTG
Source organism: Streptomyces sp. SP18BB07 (assembly GCF_036322545.1). Classification (NCBI taxonomy): domain Bacteria; kingdom Bacillati; phylum Actinomycetota; class Actinomycetes; order Kitasatosporales; family Streptomycetaceae; genus Streptomyces; species Streptomyces sp. SP18BB07. The sequence goes on along the minus strand of NZ_JAQYWT010000284.1, from coordinate 73,689 downwards.
ACGACCTGGGGGATGGAGGAGGTATTGGGGTGGGCGCGTGATCGGAAGGTGCCGGAGGGGGTGTCGCGTGCCTGAGAGCTCGGGGGGTTTCCGTGACGCGGCGGGTGCGGGTCGGCTTGTGGCTGGTCGCGCAGTTCCCCGCGCCCCTTTCGGGGCGCGGATGTGATCGTCTCGCAGGAAGGTGAGCCATGAAGAAGGCTGCTGTGTTCGATGTCGACGGGACCCTCGTCGACACCAATCATCTCCATGTCGTCGCCTGGTGGGAGGCGTTTCGGCAGGGTGGGCACGACGTGGCCATGCATGACATCCATCGGGCCGTGGGGCTGCCGTCCGGGGACCTCATCACGCATCTGCTGGGTGAGGAGCGCGATCCCGCGGAGAAGGACGCGCTGAGTGCGGCGCACAAGGCGCTGTACGGGACGTACTTCGACCGGCTGCCCGCGCTGCCGGACGCCGGGCGGCTGTTGCGCCGGCTGGACGGGCAGGGCTGGAGCGTGGTGCTGGCGACCTCGGCGGGCGGGGCCGAGCTGGCCGCGTTGCGGCGGGCGATCGGGGCCGACGACGCCATCATGGCGACGGCGAGCGCCGATGACGTGGCCCGGGGGAAGCCGGCGCCGGATCCGGTCGAGCAGGCCCTGGAACTGGCGGGGGCCGAGGCCGAGCGGTCGGTGTTCGTCGGGGACACCGTCTGGGACATGCGGGCGGGTGCCCGGGCCGGGGTGCACTGTGTGGCGGTGCTCTGCGGCGGCATTCCACGGCCCGAACTGGAGGCGGCCGGCGCGGAGGCGGTGTTCCGGAATCCGGCCCATCTGCTGGCCGCCCTGGAGGAGAGTCCGCTGGGCCAGGAGGAATGACCTGGTGAGAGCCGCTCTGGGCGGCCTGGTGCGACGTGATGCAGATCACCGGCATTGTCCGGATAGGGAAGGAACACCCCCTGGTACTTTCCCGTTGAACCAACCGTGGGTGTGGATGGGACAGTGTCCCCGGGCCTCACCTTTAGCCCACAGGGACGATCGTTCGGCTGAAGCCCTGTGGAGCCTTTCGCCGAGAGGCGACCGCCATCCGCACCCACACACAGACCGCCCCGACCGTGATTCCCCCGTCCCGGTCGGGGCTTCTCCTTTTCCACGTGCACCGCCGGTGTGGCCGGTAGTGGCCGCGTGCATCCTCCGGGGCCGGGTACTCGTGGGCGGCTCCGGGAGGAATCAAGTACACGAGGGGAGTCTGCGGTGAACGGAGAATCCGGCGGCAGGATCGTGGTCACTGGCGCCACCGGCAATGTGGGGACGAGTCTGGTGCGGCTGCTCGCGGAGGACGCGCAGGTCGACCGGGTACGGGGACTGGCCCGGCGGGTCCCCGACTGGGCCCCCGCGAAGACGGACTGGTCGGCCGTGGACGTCGGGTCCGAGCAGGCCGATCTGGTCAAGGAGTTCGAGGGGGCGGACGCGGTCGTCCATCTCGCCTGGGCGTTCCAGCCGACGCACGATCCGGCCGCGACCTGGCGGACCAATGTGCTGGGCAGCATCCGGGTCTTCGAGGCGGTGGCGGCGGCCAAGGTGCCGACGCTGGTGCACGCCTCGTCGGTCGGCGCCTACTCCCCCGGGCCGAAGGGCCGCGCGGTCGACGAGTCGTGGCCGACGCACGGCTGGCCGGACGCCGCGTACTGCCGGGAGAAGGCGTATCTGGAGCGGGCCCTGGACTCCTTCGAGCACGAGCACCCCGGGGTGCGGGTGGTGCGGATGCGGCCCGCGTTCCTGTTCAAGCGGGAGTCGGCGAGCGAGCAGCGCCGCATCTTCGGCGGGCGTTTCCTGCCGGGGCAGCTGGCCCGGCCCGACCTGCTGCCGTTCCTGCCCGACATCCCCGGGCTGAAGGTGCAGGCCCTGCACACGGACGACGCCGCCCGGGCCTATCGGCTGGCCCTGCACTCCGATGCGCGCGGCGCCTTCAACCTCGCGGCGGAGTCGCCCGTGGACGCGGAGCTGCTCAGCGAGGTGCTGGGGTCCCGTCCGGTGCGGCTGCCCCGGGTCGCGGCCCGCTCGGCGATCGCCGCCGCGTGGAACCTCCGGCTGCTGCCCGCCTCGCCACACCTCTTCGACGCCGTACTGCGGCTGCCGCTGATGGACTGCACGAAGGCCCGCGACGAGCTGCGCTGGCGGCCCGAGCGCACGGCGGTGGAGGTGCTGGAGGAGTTCCTGGAGGGGTTGCGGCAGGGGGCCGGGGCGGACACGGAACCGCTGCGGGGGCGGAAGGTCGGCTGAGCACGGCGGTCACCCCGGGCACGGATGTCCCGGACATGACGGCGCCTCCCCGGGTCCCACCGGGGAGGCGCCGAGTCCTTGCAGGGCCAGGTCTTTGCGGGGAGCACACGGCCGAGGGGCCGGCGGGCATGGGTCAGCCGGAGGGCTCGTCGGGTACGGGCTGCTCGGGGTTGGCGGAGCCCGATCGCGGGGCGCCCTGCCGTCCGGTCCCGGCCTCGTCCGTGTCGGGCACGTCGGTGGCCTCGTCGCCGGTGTCCTCGTCCCGCTCGTCGTCGGCGGCACGCGTCGGGGCCGCCTCCCACGGGTCCTCGCCCTCGGTCACCTGCTGGTCGGGCATGTCCCTCGGTATGGGGTCCGGGTGCTCGCCGGGACCCTCCAGGCGGTGTTCGTCCACGGCGTGCTCCTTCCTGCTGTCGTGCACCGCGCGCGGGTACCTCGACCTGATCGGCTCAAACCACGAGGTGTCAGGCGCTCTCGGCCAGCTCGTCCAGGGCGGCCGTCAGGTGCGGTGCCACCCGCTCCCGCCGCCATGCGAGGTCCTCGCCGTCGATGGCGCGCGGCACCGTCTCCACCAGCATGATCAGGTCGAGGTAGCTGCGGTAGAGGGCGTACCGCCGGGCAGCCGACGGCGTGAACTCGGCGACGCCGCACGCCTCTTGATACCCGGTCATGAGGTCGGTGTCGTGCCGGACGTCCCCCAGCAGCGCCAGCGAGACGAAGTCCGCGACCGGGTCGCCCCAGAACATGCGCTCGCCGTCGATCAGGCCGCCCACGCGCGCGGGATCGCCGCGCTCCACGAGGATGTTGCCCGGCCACAGGTCGAAGTGGACCAGTCGCGGCACGGTCACCTCGTCGAGGGCGTCGTACGCGGACTTCGCTGTTCGGGCCACCTCGTCCAGGGGGCGGGGCAGCCAGGCGCCGAACCGGTGGGCGTCGTCGAGGACGGCCTCGTACATGGTGGTGAACGCGGTGCGCCAGTCGGGGGCGAGGGGGCCGAGGGCGCCGGTGGGGTAGCCGTAACCGGGGCCGGTCACCCGGTGCAGCCGGGCGACCAGGCCACCCAACTCCCGTCGCAGCGCTGCTTCCCGGCCGGTGGCCGGACCGTCCCAGCCGGTGCCGGGGCAGTGGGTGAGGAGGAGGTGGCGGCCCGCCGGTGCGCTCTCGTCGAAGGCGGCCCCGACCACGCGGGGGGCGGGGACGTCGACGGTCGCGGCGGCCCGGCAGAACGCGGCCTCGGCGCCGAGGAGCTCGCGCTCGTGGGCCAGACCGGGTGTGGTGGGCGGCGGGGGGATCTTGAGGACGAGCCGGGTGCCATCGGTGAGGCGCAGTTCCTCGACCGTGTTGTACGTGCCGCCGGTGAGCGGCCTCCGTTCGGCGAGGCTCTCGGGCGGCAGCCCCGCCGCCGTGAGGGCCAGCCGCGCGCGTTCCGTTCCGTCCACTGCGATCCCCCTCGTCGACCTGCGCGTGTGGGCCCACTCTGCCAGGTGGGCGTGCAGGAAGTCCGCGTCGGGTGCGTCACAGCCGAAGTAGCGGACGGCGGGGGCGAGTTCGGCAATCCAGCCCTGTGGTACCAGGCGCTAAACGAGGCGGATGACGCGCTTGCCTCGGGCATGGCCGGTTTCGGTGGCTCGGTGGGCGTCCTGGATCTCGTCCAGGGGATACACGCGCTCGATCACCGGACGCAGGTCTTTCCTGTCGACGTGATCGGCGAGGGTCTCCAGGTCCGCGCGGCGGGGGCTGGCCACGATCAGGCGTACGCGCGGACCGGGCAGGACGGTGGACAGCAGGGCGAAGGGTATGGCGTCGGCGGTGGGCGAGGCGATGCGACCGCCGGGGCGCAGGGCGCGCCGGTAGTCGCGGACCGAGGACCCGTGACAGTCGAGGATGGCGTCGAACTGCCCTTTGAGGGCGCTCGGCGGGGTGGTGGCGTAGTCCAGGGCCACGTCGGCGCCGAGTTCGCGGCAGAACGGGGCGTTGGCGGCTCCGGCGATGGTGGTGACGTGGGCGCCCCAGGCGTGGGCCAGCTGGACCGCCGTACTGCCGACGCCGCCGCTCGCGCCGACCACGAGCAGCCGTTGGCCGGAGCGCAGGCGCAGGGTGTCCCGCAGGGCGCGCAGTGCGGTGATGCCGACGGCGGGCAGGGCGGCGGCTGCCACCAGGTCCGTGCCACTGGGGGCTGTGCTCATGGCCTGGGGTTTGGCCAGGATGTATTCGCCGGCCGCGCCCGTCCGTCCCGAGACATCGCTGAGGATGCCCCACACGTGTTCGCCCACCGTGACGTCGGTGACCTTGCTGCCGAGTGCGACCACCTCCCCGGCGAAGTCGCCTCCGGTGCCTTTGGGAAAGCGTCGCCCGGATATCAGACGCAGCCCGCCGGAGCGGATCTTCACGTCCATCGGGTTGACGCTGGATGCGTGGACCCGAACGAGCACCTGGCCCGGCCCGGGGGACGGACGCGGAACGTCACCGACGGAGAGCACCTCGGGGCCTCCGTAACGGTCGTATCGGACGGCGCGCATCATCAGCTGGTCAGACGACATGGACGGGCTCCCTGGCGGGCATGGTCGTACCTCTTTCGTCAGGCGTGGTCAGGAGTAGGAGACGGCGATCTTGTTGGCGTAGACCTGCCGTGAACGGTCAGCCGGGCATCGCCTTGGGGACGCGTAGACCTCCGCGTGGTGCAGTACAGGCAGTTCCACCACACCGGATGTCGTCGCCATGATCGAGCCCGGCGAGCGTCGACGACACTCGTGATCAGTACGTCGGGGGGACGGGGGGCGGGTTGCCGTGGATCACGAAGCCGTACTCCTCCATGAGGCTGTGCGGGGCGTCGCTGCGCGAGTCGGTGGCTCCGGCCTCGTGGAAGTAGCCTTCGATGGCTCCGGGGTTGCACATGACGAGGAGTTCCGCGGTCGATGTGATGGCCTGGTAGCTGTGGGGGACTGATCGGGGCCCCCAGACGAAAGCGCCGGGCTCGGCCTCGTACACCTCGCACTCGTCGAACGAGGTCGATCCGACCCAGAACCGGACGCGGCCGGACAGGATGATCCAGCTCTCGTCCTCCCGGCTGTGGGTATGCAGGGGCGGCGCCTGGTCGGGGCGCGCGATCTGACGCGTGACGCTGACCAATCCGCTCGTCTCGGCGTTGCTCACCACCTGTTCGACCACGTTCATGTGGTAGCTCCAGGTGGTGCCGTCGCCTGGATTGCGTACAAGGGCACTGCTCATGTGCGGTCCTCCTCCCGACGTGGGGCCCGAGGTCGTCGGTCCCCTCGTCGAAGTCGCATGTGGTGGGGTGCGTCGATCGTCGTGCCCGCGCGAACGCCCTGCGGTGCGCGGCTCGTTGCTTGGTCAGGCGTCCTGGGTCCGCGGGCCGGCGAACTGCATGTCCAGGCGAATCTTGATGACCTCACCCAGGAGCCCGGGGAAGAAGTCCAACCCGAAGTCGCCGCGCCGGATCTCGCCCGTCGCCTCGAACCCGGCGTGCTTCCTGTGATCCAGAGGGGAGTCCACCACCCCGCCGAACTCGACAGCGAGCGTGACCGGGCGGGTCACGTCTGCGATGGTCAGGTCCCCCGCCAACGTCCAGTCCTCACCGTCCCCGGAGATCCGCGTCGAGCGGAACGTCATCGTCGGACGCTTCTCCACATCGAGCAGCTCGGCCGAGCGGGTGTGCGCGTCGCGGTCGGCGTTCCCGGTGTCGATGGAGGCCAGGGCGATCTCGGAGGTCACCCGCACGTCGTCGAGGGTCTCACCGACGTACAGCCCGGCCGTGAACTCGGTGAACCGGCCGCGCACCTTGCTGATCCCGAGGTGGCGGATGGCGAAGTCGACCGATGAGTGGTGGGGGTCGAGTTCCCACTCGCCGGGAGCGAGGGGCAGCGCGGCGACGGACGTGACAGCTGTTTTCGCAGGGGGGTCATTGCTCATGCCCTCATCGTGCGGGCCCTGCGACGGGGGTGGGGAGACCGGCCGAAGGGTAGTAGTGACAGGGCCACCCTCCGCGCCGGGGCACGTTGTACGTTCGAGAGGTGAACGACAACGAGTTGGGCACCTTCCTGCGTACCCGCCGCGAAGCCCTCACCCCGGCCGAAGCAGGCCTGCCCGCGGGCTTTCGCCGTCGCACGCCGGGGCTGCGCCGCGCCGAGCTCGCCACCCTCGCCGGCATCAGTGTCGAATACCTCACCCGGCTCGAACAGGGACGGGACCGCAACCCCTCGCCCAAGGTCCTCGCCGCCCTCGGCGACATCCTCCAGCTGGCGACGGCGGACCGTGTGCTGTTGCACCGGTTGCTCAGGGAACACGGCGAGGACAAGGACTTGTGCAAGGCGGTCAACGCACCGCCGGAGCGCACGGTGCGCCCCACCCTGCGGGCACTCCTGGAGAGTCTGGAGCCCGCGCCGGCCGTCCTGCTCAACCGGATGGGAGACCTCGTGGCCTGGACACAGGGCTACGAGCGGTACGCCCGTCCACTCGGTCTGCTCGACGGCGACCCTCCCAACATGGTGCGGTACCTGTTCACCGACGACCGGGCCCGCGCCGTGTTCCCCGGGTGGGACCGGGTGGCCGACGAGCAGGTCGCCCATCTGCGCAACGAGTCCTCGCTGTACGACCCTCATGTCACCGCCCTGGCCGACGAGCTGACGGCGGCGGCCGGAGCGCCGTTCAGCGACCGGCTCGCCGCTGTTCCGGCCCCGCCCTCCCGTTTTGGGCTCGAGGTGGTCGAGCATCCCGAGGCAGGTCGCCTGCGTCTGTCGTTCGAGACGCTCGTGCTCGCGGACGAGGGCCGTCGCCTGGTGGTGCATCTGCCGGCCGACCAGTCCACGGCCACCGCGCTGGACCGTCTCAACGGCCGCAGGCCGGGAGCACTGCGAGCAGTGAGCGGCTGACCTTCGCCGGCGCACCACCGTCGCGCCGACCGAGCAGCCCCCGTCGAGCCCGAAAACCATTGGCCTCTCCCGACGATTCCTCGTACCTTAGGTGAAAACCTAGTGCTCCTAGGTTCTGATCCGATCGTCACCCCTCCCCGGAGAACAGGCCCGTCATGAAGACACTCACCGAGCAGGACATCCGCACCTCGTTCGTCAACTGCTCGAAGGGGGAGGCGAAGAGGATCTTCGTGCCCCGTGATCTGGAGCAGCGGTCGTGGGCGGATCTGGATTTCCTCGGCTGGCGGGATCCGGGGGCACCCGACCGGAGCTACCTGGTCGCCGAGCGCGAGGGAGGAGTCGTCGGCGTCACCCTGCGGCTTCCCTCCGCACGACGCGGGTTCCTGCACCGCAGCATGTGCTCGGTGTGTCTGACGACGCATCCGGGCGGCGGGGTCTCCTTGATGACGGCACGGAAGGCGGGCACGGCCGGGCGCGAGGGGAACTCGGTCGGCGTGTACCTCTGCGCCGACCTCGCGTGTTCGCTCTACGTGCGCGGCAAGAAGGCCCTCGACGCCGGAAGCCGGTTCGAGGAGAGCCTCACCGTGGAGGAGCAGATCGCCCGGACGGTGGGCAACCTGTCCGCGTTCCTGGAGAAGCTCTACGACTGAGCCCCCTGACCTCGTGGTCTCCCGACCTCGTCCCCCCTCACCCAGGTGACTACTGTCCTCGGTCAGGAGTTCGGTGGAGCGGCGGAAGGGGAACAGCGCAAGGATGCGAGACGTACGTGATGTGTGGGGCCTGATCGACACCCGAGTCGCGAAGTGGCGACAGGACCCGGTGATCGTCCAGTCGGTGCGGTCGGCGGCGGCCGCCACGGTGGCCTATGTGGTGGCGCTGCAGTTCAGCCCGGAGGCGGCGCCCCTGACGGCTCCGCTGACCGCGCTCCTGGTCGTGCAGGTGACCCTCTACTCCACCCTCACCACCGGTATCCGCCGGGTGAACTCGGTGGTCGCCGGCGTCGTCATCGCCATCGGCTTCAGTGTCCTGGTGGGCCTCACCTGGTGGAGCCTCGCCCTGATCATCCTGGCCTCGCTCGCGGTGGGGCATCTGGTGCGGGTGAGCGAGTTCGTGCCCGAGGTGGCGATCAGCGCGATGCTGGTGCTCGGCGTCACCCGGGTCGGTGACACGGCCTGGGCGCGGGTCCTGGAGACCCTGATCGGCGCGGTCGTCGGGCTCGCCTTCAACCTGCTGCTCGTTCCCCCGGTCTGGGTGGAGGCGGCCGGTGAGTCCATCGAGGACCTGGCCCGGCGGATGCGGCGGCTGATGATACGGGTCGGCGAGGAGGCCGCGGGCCGCACCCCGGTGGAGGCCGCGGCGGCTCGGCTCCACGAGGCCCGGGAGCTCGACTTCGACATCGTCGAGGTGGACGCGGCCCTCAAGCAGGCGGAGGACAGTCTGAAGCTCAATCCGCGCGTCCGGGAGGGCCTGCTGCACCGGGTGGTGCTGCGTACCGGCCTGGACACGCTGGAGATCTGCACGGTGGTCCTGCGGGTGCTGGCCCGCACCCTCACCGACCTCGCCAAGGAGCGGGAGCCGAGCCCGCTGTTCTCCGCGCAGGCGGGGGCCGCCATCGAGCGACTGCTCGCCGAGATCGGCGACGCGGTGGTCAGTTTCGCCGTGCTGGTCACCACCGACGTCAGCCGCAGCGCCGAGTCCGCGGAGGACCGGCTCGCCGCCGAGTTGTCGACGGCCGTCGCGACCCGCGACAAGCTCGCCCAGCTGCTCCTGGAGGACGTCCAGCGCGACCCGAGCCACTGGCAGTTGCACGGGGCGGTGCTGACGGAGGTCAACCGCATGCTGGACGAGCTGGACACCGAGCACCGGTCCCAGCGGCTGCTGGAGGAGCTCGACCGCTGCACGCGTGAACAGCGCGAGCGCTCCCCCCGGCTCACGCGTCTGCGCGACCGTGTACGCATCGTGCGCCCCCGTCGGCGGAACCGGTCCGACCTCGTCGGACGTGCTAAGTGACGCCGGACCGCAGGGGGTCGCAGCCGCGACGTCCTGCCGAAGGACCAGGCACGACATGACGACGAGGGGAGCGTACGGAATGGCCGAAGGCACCGTGCGGATCGACGGGACCACACTGCGTCTGCCGGGCGGGGTACGGGTGCGCTTCATCCGCACCCTGCGCCTGCCGGAGCAGGGCACGCACCAACTCCCGCCCGGTCTGGGCGACTTCCCGATCCGCCGGGTCGAGGACTATCCGCACACCACCTCCCCGGAGATGCGGGCACGCGGCGGCGTGATGCTCCCCGTGTATCTGCGCGAGGCGATGTGGCTGCACTTCGGCGGTTCCACGGAACCTGCCGCGCTCCAGGTCGGCGTGGGCAAGGTGTGCGCGGTGTCGGGCAAGCCGTGGACCGGCGCGCTCGCCCGTGATCCGCAGAACTACGTCGTGCTCCCGCGTCAGCCGTGGCTGGACGGCATCAACTCCGGCAAGGGCACGGTCAGGCAGTTCGTGGCTGTCCCCCTCGGGCTCGGTGCCACGGTCGAGGGCCAGGTCACCGGCGAGGAGGTGTTCGGCGGCGTGCAGTTGCAGTCGTTCCCGCTGAACGACGAGCAGTTGGCCGTGTGGCGCGGGGAGGAGCGGCTGCGGGCCGAGCGGGAGCGGGCGGTCGGCTCCGTCGGAGGGTACGGCGGCTACGGCGGCACAGGCCCGGTACCGATGCCGCCGCCGGGTGCCGTGCCGATGGCGCCGCCGGCCACCGGAGCTCCCCTGCCCCCCGCGCCGGGTGGCGCCCCGCTGCCGCCCGCGCCGGGTGGCGGGCCGATGCCTCCGGGAGCCGCGTACCCGATGGCGGCGGCGGCCGCGGCACCGCAGCGCAGTGCTCCGGCGGCCCCTCCCCGGGCGCCGGCGGCGATGGGTCTCGGGGTCGGCGGGTCGATGCGGCAGGAGGTCTACCGGGACACCTGGCCGCGCGGCAGCTGGGCCGAGCAGCCGGCCGGGCGGGTCTTCGTGCATCTGGTCACCCCGCCCGAGTGGCGCCGCATCACGGGGGAGGCGCCACCGCCGTCGCCCGTGGACCGCGCGGCGTACACCCGGGCCGGGCTCCCGTGGTTCGAGTACTACGACAACGACGCCCAGGATCTGGCCCCGGCCGACGCCCTCGGCACGGTGAAGCCCGTCGGTGACTGGCTCGGCGACGACCTCGATCCGTGGCAGGCACCCACCCCCGGCCAGGTCACGCCGCTCGGTGACGCTCCGGGCAAGCCGATCCAGGACGGCGACTGGTAGACGGCCGGCAGGAGAGACAGGCGACCGGGGGGGCCGGCCCCGACCGCCCGCGCACGGACGAACGGCGGGTGTCGCGCGGCGCGCGGCGCCCGCCTTCGGCTTTGCGCCGGGGCGCCCGTACCCGTCAAGGTGGTGGCGGCCGAGAGAACCGACACCCGAGGTGCACGAATGACGAGCGAGACGGTTGGGGACCGGGGCGGCTGGAGCAGGCGCCGCGCCCTGGGGCTGTTGGCGGGAGCGGTACCGGCTGCCCTGGCGGGCTGCTCGGGGTCCGACGGGACGGCCGGGTCCACGTCGTCCTCCCCCGCGTCGAACACCCCGACGGCCCCGTCGGCGGAGGCCGGCGCCGGGTCGGCCACCGAGTCCGCGACCGCCTCGCCCTCCCCCACCCGCACCGGGCCCCGGCCGCTCTACATCGGCGCGTACACCTCGGTCGAGGGCGGCGGCAAAGGCATCGGCATGGCGACGTACGACGCCCGGAGCGGCCGGGTCACCGGTGAGGGGACGATCAGCGGGGTCGGTGACCCGTCGTACCTCGCCGTGCACCCGGACGGCCGGACGCTGTACGCCGTGAACGAGCGGCCGGAGGGCGGGGTGACCGCCGTACGGCTGTCCGACCGCAAGGTCCTCGGCACCCGGAGCAGCGGCGGCGAGGCGCCCTGTCATCAGTCGGTGCACCCGAGCGGGCGATGGCTGCTGAGCGCGAACTACGGCTCGGGCAGTGTCGCCGTGCACCCCGTCGAGAAGTCGGGCGCGCTGGGCGAGCGCACGGACCTGGTGGTGCACCGGGCTCCGGCGCCGGGCCCCGGCCAGGACGGGCCGCACGCGCACCAGATCGTCACGAGCCCCGACGGCGGTCATGTCCTCGCCGTCGATCTGGGCACCGACACGGTCTACACCTACCGGCTGGACGAGTCCCGGGGCACGCTCACCGAGGTCTCCCGGGCGAGCGTCCGCCCCGGTGCGGGGCCCCGGCACCTGACCTTCCATCCCGAGGGCCGATACGCCTATCTCGCCAACGAGGTCGACAACACGGTCGTGGTCTGTGCCTACGAACCCGACCGCGGGCGGCTCTCGCCGGGCCCGCCGCAGCCCACGGGCACGGGGTCGGGCACCAACTACCCGGCGCAGTTCGTCGTGACGCCGGACGGCGCGTACGCGTACCTCGCCAACCGGGGGCACGACAGCCTGACGCGTTACGCGGTCGAGGCGAACGGCGCCCGGCTGAGGCTCCTGGACACCGTTCCGGTCGGCGGGGACTTCCCGCGCCAGATCGCCCTCTCGCCGGACGGCGGCCTGTTGTTCGCGGCGCTCCAGCGGTCGAGCGCGGTCAGCGTCTTCGAGGTCGACGCGGACAGCGGTGAACTGCGGCGCGCGGGCGCGCCGTTCGCGTCACCCGTCGCCGTCTGTGCGCTGCCGCTGTAGGGCGCGCGGGCAGGACGCGGCGCTCGCCCGCGAGAGCAGGATGTGCATCCGTTCGGTGAGCTGTGCCATGTCGTCGGCGGGTTTGTGGAACGTCAGGCGTACGTCGCCGTTGCCGCGGGCCCGCTCGATGCGCAGGGTCAGGCCGTGCCGGTCGACGGCGAGCGGCTGGACGCGTACGGCGCCGTGCAGGCTGTCGTGGGGGACGAGCCGGGTGAGGCGTTCGACGGCGTCGGGGTGGGCGTCGGCGAGGTGGGTCAGCAGCCGGGACTCGGCCGTGGCCAGGGGGTCCGGTGCGGCGGCGGCGAACTCGTCGAGGTCGACCACGACCGCCCCCGACGGCTCGCGCAGCACGATGCGGGTCGCCTTGAACTCCAGGTCGCCGCCCTTGGGCGCGAACCAGCCGGCGATCCAGAGCCGGGCCCGGATACGGTTGCGCACGGGGACGGGCGCGACATCGGCGAACTCCAGCACGGCGGACGGCTCGCCGCGCGGTGCGCAGATCGCGGCGGCGACGAGCGTACTGTCCTCGGGGACGCACAGGATCACCCGGCCGTCCTCCGTGACGCTGTGCGCGCCGACGAACTCCTCGCGGCCGCCCTCTGCGGTCACCGCGCAGGACCACGCCGCCGCGAGCACCGAGCGGGCACGCTCCGCCGCGGCGGGCGCGGCCGTCCAGGTGTGACGGTCACCCATCCCAAACCTCCCTTAGGTAAGCCTTGCCTAACCTATCGAAGATCGGGGCGTACGCCAACCACCGTCCGGCAGTCCGTGGACTTTTCGTTCGCCGCGGCGAACCGGCCGGGGCGCCGGCTCAGGGCACGAGCACCCCGAACAGGGCCCGCGTACACAGGTCCCGCACCTGTTCCCGGGACAACTCCGAGCCCCTCAGCCACTCCAGGCAGACGGCCGTCGTGAACGACAGCCAGCCCCGCACGGCCAGCCGCATCTCCGGCCGCCCGTCGAGCGCCGCCGCGAACTCCGCGTCCGAGGCCAGGGCCGCCAGGATCTGGGCCTCCTGGACGGCCAGCGCCCGCTGGTAGACCTTGCGCACGGTCTGGTCCCCGGTGGCGTCGGAGCGATGGAAGGCCCGGAAGCCGTGGGCGTGCTCCTCGACGTACACGAGGAACGCGTCGAGCCCGTTGGCCAGCCGCTCGCGTGCCGAGTCCCCGGGGGCGGGGGTCATGATCCGCAGCATGCGCTCGCTCTCGCGCTCCACGACCGCCGCGAAGAAGACCCGCTTGTTCGGGAAGTAGTGGTAGAGCAGCCCACGGGAGACACCCGCGATCTCGGCCACCTGCTCGATCCACACGTCGTCGTACGGGCTCTCCGAGAAGAGCCGGGCCCCGACCGCGAGCAGTTGCTCCCGCCGCTCCTCGGTGCTGAGCCGGCGACGGGGGCGCTCTCCCTGCCTGGCTGCCATGCCGTCACTTTACTTGACGTGGGTTCAACAGCGGGACGAGACTGATGCCACTATTGAACCCGAGTACAACAGCCGCGCGGTGGCTTCGGCACGGCGTGCGCGCGAGGGAGATGTGGTCATGACGGCGACGACAGGCTCCACGGCGGTGAGGGGCTTCCGCAGCGCCGAGTTGGGCTGGCCCGAACTGCGCCGCATACCGCACCCGCCGTACCGGATCCCCGTCATCGGCGACGCGCTGGGCACGAACGTGCGGACACCGGTCCAGGAGTCCGTGCGCCTCGGGCGGCGGCTCGGACCGATCTTCCGGCGGAAGGCGTTCGGCAAGGAGGTCGTCTTCGTCGGGGGTGCCGCGCTCGCGGCCGAGATGGCGGACGAGTCGCGGTTCGCCAAGCATGTGGGCCTCGGCGTCGCCAATCTGCGCCCGGTGGCCGGGGACGGGCTCTTCACGGCGTACAACCACGAGCCCAACTGGCAGCTCGCCCACGACGTCCTGGCTCCGGGCTTCAGCCGGGAGGCCATGGCCGGCTACCACCCGATGATGCTCGACGTCGCCGAGCGGCTGATGGAGCACTGGGACCGGGCGGGCGCCGCCGGCAAGACCGTGGACGTGCCCGGCGACATGACCAAGCTGACGCTGGAGACGATCGCCCGCACCGGCTTCGGCCATGACTTCGGCTCCTTCGAGCGCGACCGGCCGCACCCCTTCGTCGCCGCGATGGTCGGCACCCTGACGTACGCGCAGCGCCTCAACGTCGTCCCCGACCCGCTGATGCCGCTGCTGCGAGGTGCCGCCCGGCGCAACCAGGCCGACATGGCGTTCCTGAACGAGACGGTCGACTCGGTGGTGCGGGCGCGGCAGGCGTCCGGTCGCGGTCGCCCGGGTGGCCGTGGTGACGGCGATCTGCTCGACCGGATGCTGGAGACGTCGCATCCGGAGACCGGGGAGCGGCTGTCCGCCGAGAACGTCCGACGGCAGGTCATCACTTTCCTGGTCGCCGGGCACGAGACCACGTCCGGCGCCCTGTCCTTCGCCCTGCACTACCTCGCCCGGCACCCCGACCTCGCGGCCCGCGCCCGCGCCGAGGTGGACCGGGTCTGGGGCAGCGCCGTACGGCCCGGCTACGAGCAGGTGGCCAGGCTGCGGTATGTGCGCCGGGTGCTCGACGAGGCGCTGCGGCTGTGGCCGACGGCGCCCGCCTTCTCCCGTGAGGCCCGCGCCGACACCGTGCTGGGCGGGATCCATCCGATGCGGCGGGGCGCCTGGGCACTGGTGCTGACCGCGATGCTGCACCGGGACCCGGGGGTGTGGGGCGCGAACGCCGACCGGTTCGACCCGGACCGCTTCGACGCGGCGGCGGTGCGCTCGCGGGCACCGCACACGTTCAAACCGTTCGGCACGGGGGCCCGGGCCTGCATCGGCCGCCAGTTCGCGCTGCACGAGGCCACGTTGGTGCTGGGCCTGCTGCTGCGCCGGTACGAGCTGAACCCGGAGCCGGGGTACCGGCTGCGGGTGGCGGAGCGGCTGACCTTGATGCCGGAGGGACTGCGGCTGCGCGTGGAGCGACGGTCACGTGGTCCAGTGACCGGGGCGGGTGACTGAGGTCGGCAGGCGGGTGCCGGCGGTGCCGCGTGCCGCGTTGAGCTGGGGCTGGGTGAGGAAGAAGGCGCCGGTCAGGTCCGCGTCGGTGAGGTCGGCGTCGCGGAGGTCGGCGCCTATCAGGTCCGCGCCGCGCAGATCGGCGCCGGTCAGGTCGGCGGCTATGAGGTAGGCGCCACGAAGGTCGGCCTCTCGCAGGTCGGCGCCCTTGAGGCGGGCGCCGATGAGGTCCGCTCCCCGCCGGTTCCGCTTGCGTCCGGCGCCCGCGCGCATGAGGTCGCTGACCTTCAGCAGCAGAGTGTTGACGTCCTGCCGGTGCGCGGCGACGTCCAGCTCCGCCAGCTCCTCGGCGGTCCGCTCGGTCAGCCGCTCGGTCTCGTCGAGCGCGCGGCGCAGGTCGGCGTACAGGGGGCGGGCGGCGAGGAGGGTCAGCGATTCGGTCAGGTACCAGAGCAGTTCGTGGAGTTGCCGGACGACCGGGAAGACGTCGAACATCAGCCGGGCGTGCTCGCGACCGCCCGCGCGCCAGCTCTCACCGCCGAACGTGCCCTGCGAGACCTTCTGCCCGGCGCCGAAGCAGTCGTAGACCGTGCAGCCGGTGAACCCCTCGCCCCTGAGGCGGTCGTGGACACCGCAGCGGAAGTCGTCCGCGAGGTTCCCGCACGGTGTGCCCGCCGCCTTGTCGACGGCGAAGTCCGCCGAGCGGGCGAAGGGCAGGGCGACACAGCACAGGCCGAAGCAACTGCCGCAGTCCGCGCGCAGCTCACTCAGGGCAAGCGGATCGAGGGCTTCTCCGGATCTCTGTTCCATACGGTTCACCCTAACGAGCCGCCGTCGCTCTCCCCGTCAGCGGGCGAACACCTCGAAGGCGACGGCCGGTCTGCCGCCGAACCGCTCCCCCGTCGTCCGGGCGAAGCCGGTGAGGAAGTCGCGCACGTACGTCTCGGGGTCGTCCTTCGTCAGCACTTCCAGATACGTGCGGTGTTCGAGGAGGGAGGCGACGGCGCGTTCCAGGCCGGGGCCGGCGTCGACCGCGTGGGTGGGGCTGGAGGAACCGGCGACGGCGACCCAGCGGACGCCGTCCCAGGGTTCCAGGCCCTGTTCGACGAGTTCGGGGAAGATCCAGCGGTTCCCGGCGTCCCCGGCGGCGTCGAGCGTGGCGCGGCCCACGGCCACATGGTCGGGGGTGTTCCAGGCGACGCCGCCCCAGGTGTCGCGGTGGTTGAGGGTGATGAGCAGTTCGGGGCGGTGCCGGCGGATCGCGGCCGCGATGTCCCGGCGCAGCGCGGGCCCGTACTCGATGACGCCGTCCCGGTGGTCGAGGAACTCGACCACCGACACGCCCACGACGTCCGCGCTCGCCCGCTGCTCCCGCTCCCGCAGCGGGCCGCACAGCGCGGGCTCCAGGGTGTCGATGCCGGCCTCGCCTCGGGTCGCCAGGACGTACGCGACCTCACGGCCCGCGTCGGTCCACGCGGCGATCGCCGCCGAGCAGCCGTACTCGAGGTCGTCCGGGTGGGCCACGACGGCGAGGGCGCGCCGCCAGTCGTCGGGCAGGGGCTTGAGCTGGTCCTGCTGCGGCTCGGTCATACAGGCACGGTAACCCCGGGCGTGGACGGCCGGCTCGTGTTCACTCCTCGTCGCGGGTCAGCGCCAGCAGCCGGTCCAGCACCCTCGGGCCCCCGGCGCGTACGCCGTCGTGTTCGAACTCGTCCGTGACCCAGGTGCGCAGGCCCCGGATCGAGCGGGCCGTCGCGAGGGAGTGGGCGGTGTCGACGTACATGTCGTCGTGGTAGATCGCGGCGGCGACCGGGACCTCGTTGACGGCGAGTCGCTCCGGGTCGTACAGGGGCAGCCAGCCCCTCTCCCGGGCCAGGTCCTCGGCGGTCTCGCGCAGCGGGCGCAGGGCGGGGTCGTTGTCGAACATCCAGGGGTGCACGGACTCTCCCGTGAACAGCACCGGTCCGTCGCCGGTCAGTGTCTTGGCGGCGTCGAACTGCGGGAGCCGCCCGCGCACCCGCTCCGCCGCCCAGCCCGTGGGCCCCGGGTCCTGGCCGTAGATGGCCTCGTGCAGGAGGGCGTAGAGGGGGTGGCCCGCGTACGACAGCAGGCCCTGGACCTCCTCCTGGAAGGCGTCGGAGAGGGCGGGGCCGCCGGGGGTCGGGACGAAGGCGTCCTCCAGCAGGAAGTGCAGCCGGTGGCTGCCGTCGCCGCGCCCGAGGAGGATGCCGAGGGACTGGAACGCCTCGACGGTGAAGCGGTAGCCGTTCGGCAGGACGACGTCGTGCTGGAGCAGGTGCTCCGCGATCCGCCGGGCCCGCTCGACGTCCTGCGGATAGCGGGCGTAGTGCGCGGCGACCTTGCGTTCGATACGCGGGAACGCGGCCTGGTAGACCTCCTCGGCGGTCGCGTCGAGGGAGGGCAGTCCGCCGGTGATGACGACGGTGCTCAGGCCCTCGGGCGCCTCGGAGAGATAGGTGACCGCGCAGAAGCCGCCGAAGCTCTGGCCGAGGACGGCCCAGGGGGCGCCGCCGGTGACCTCGGGACGGATGGCCTCGCAGTCGCGGACGATGGAGTCGGCGCGGAAGTGGGCCAGGTAGTCGGCCTGTTCGGCGGGGCCGCCGCGCAGCGGGAGGGTCTGGCGGTTGGCGGGGGTGGAGGCGCCGGTGCCGCGCTGGTCCAGGAGCAGCACCCGGTACTCCTTCAGGGCCCGGTCCAGCCAGGCCTCACGGCCGACGAAACGGTTCGCCCCGAAGCCGGGGCCGCCTTGCAGATAGACCAGCCAGGGCAGTTCGGCGTCCGCCTTGTCGCTCGCGACGACCTCGCGCGCGTAGAGCTCGATCCGCTCCCCCGCCGGGTGGTGGTGGTCGAGGGGGACGGTGAAGCGGCGGTCGGTGAGGACGACACCGGGCTGCCGGTAGCTGACGGACAACAGGGCTCCCTGAGCGGACGGATTCCAGGCCGTGGTCCAGTCCAGCACAGATTCTCCGCCCGGCCGACCCGGTGGATCAAGAAATTCTCGCTGAACCGGGGATCAGTACGCCGGCCGCCGTCGGCGCGCGGCTACTGAACGGGCGCTCAGCGCGCCGAGAGGCTGGAGCGCCGCACGACCAGTTCCGGCTGGAGGACGACCCGCCGGTGCTCGTGCGGGACGGTCGCGGTCTCGGCCTCGGTCTCCTCCAGCAGGAGTTCGGCGGCGAGGGCGCCCATGGTGACGGCGGGCTGCCGTACGGAGGTGAGGGGGACGGCGGCCGCGGCAGCGAACTCGATGTCGTCGTAGCCGACGATGGCGAGGTCGCCGGGGACGCTCACCCCGGCCGCGTACATGGCCTGGAGCACGCCGAGGGCGAGCAGGTCGTTGGCGCAGAACACGGCGGTGGGGCGGTCGGCGAGGCCGAGGAGACGGGCGCCCGCGTCCCGGCCGGCGGCCACGTCGAGGCGCTCGGTGGGCAGTTCCCGCAGGGCCTCGGGGCCGAGTCCCGCCTCCTGCAGGGCGTTCAGGGCACCCGTACGGCGGTCGCGGACCTGGTTGAGACCGGCCGGTCCGCTGACGTACGCGATGGAACGGTGACCCGCGTCCACCAGGTGACGTACGGCGAGGGCACCGCCGGCGACGTCGTCGACGGAGACCGAGCACTCGGTGGTGCCCTCGGCGACCCGGTCGACGAGGACGAAGGGGATGCCGTGGCGGCGGAACGCCGCGATGTTGCGTCCCGTGGCGTCGGCGGGGGTCAGCAGGACCCCGCGCACGCGCTGTTCGGCGAAGAGCGAGAGGTACTCGGACTCCTCCCCCGCGCTCTGCGCGCTGTTGCAGACCATCACACCGAGTCCGGCGTCGCGCGCGGCCCGCTCGGCACCGCGCGCGACGTCGACGAAGAAGGGGTTGCCCATGTCGAGCACGAGCAGCCCCATGATGCGGCTCCGCCCGGCCCGCAGCTGGCGCGCCGACTCGCTGCGGACGTAGCCGAGGCGGTCGATGGCGGCCAGCACACGGGCTCGGGTGCCGGAGGCCACCGAGTCGGGCCGGTTGATGACGTTCGAGACCGTGCCGACGGAGACTCCGGCGGCGGCGGCGACGTCCTTGATACCCACCGACTGCGACATCGGACGGGGACCTCCAGAAAGGTACGGAGCGGCGGGCATACGTTCACATTACCGCCGGGCCGCCGCGCGAACGGCCCGGTCAGGAGGTGGAACGTTACCCTCGTACGGGGGTGTCAGGCGGGCAGGGCGAAGTCGATCACGCGGAGCGCCGACGGTGTGGTGCCGCTCGACTTCACCTGGTACATCACGGACAGGACGTTGTCCTGGGCGATCCGGCTCTCGTCGAACACGACCTCACCGAAGGCGTTCAGCCCGGACCCGTCGAACAGGATCTTCCAGTCGGTGTGCCCGGAGGCCGCCGTGGCTCCGGCGATCCGGCCGAACGGGAAGAGCGCGTAGGCGTTGTTGTACTTGTCCATGACCAGCTTGGTGCGCTGGCTGGAGTTCAGCGGCACCGGTATCTCGGTCTTCGCCCAGGCTCCGGAGGAGCTCTTGCGGACGAGGAAGGCCCGGCCGTTGGCGGTGCGGTTGGCGACGTAGTTCGTGGTGCACTGGCCGAAGCGGCCGGGGACGTAGCTGATGATGGCGTGCGGTCGGCCGGCGGAGTCGGTCCACTGGCTCTCCTGGTTCATCAGGGAGTGGTCCGGGTTGAGCGCGTCCACGACGAGGCCGGCGTCGGTGACGGAGACCTTGTCGGAGCCACCGGTGGTGCCGACGACGGCGCCCGCGTTGTTGCGCCACGTGCGGCCCAGGTCGTCCGAGTAGACGTAGCCGGTGTCGTGGTTGGTGATGCCGCCGCTGTTGCACATCACGGCGTTGTTCTGCTCGCGCCAGGTGAACAGGGCGTGCAGGCGCCCGTTGCGGTCGTAGTCGATGCCGTGCAGGTACATGTTGCGGGCCGTCGAGGAACCGTGCTCGCTGGTGTAGGTGCCGGTGGAGGACGTCCACTCGCCGAGGTTGGTCCAGGAGGTGCCGTTGTACTCGGCGAGGGCGTTGCGGCCGTTGCCGGAGATGCCGGCGCGGTAGCTCAGCTGGAGCTTGCCGTCGGGCATCGAGACGAACTGGGGGTAGGTGAACTGCGAGGTGAGCGCGAGTCCGTCGAGGGTGGACTGCGGGGCGCCGAAGCGGCTCGTGGTCCAGCTCAGGCCGGCCGGGTCGTCCATGAGCCCGGCGACGGACTTGACGTAGGTGAAGCCGTCGCTGTGCGAGTCCATGTTCAGGTGGAGGCGGCCGTCGACCTTGGAGACCCCCATGGAGATGACGTTGTGGGAGTCGTTGTAGCGCAGCGTGTGGCCGACCTTGACGGTGGACCAGGTGCCGGAGCCGAGGACGCGGCGGCCGACGACGGCGTTGCGGTCGGCGGTGTACCAGACGGCGTACTGGTAGCCCTTGTAGGTCAGCAGGGCGTTCTTCTGGAACGCGTTGTTGTTGACCAGACCGTCGTAGGACACGAAGTAGATGGCCTGGCTGTCGAGCAGGGTGTTGCCGGTCTGGGTGACCGACGGGCCGGGGTCGGCGGCGCGGGCGGTGGCGGCGCCGAGGGCGGGGGTCACGACGGCACCGGCGAGTGCGGCACCGAGCAGCGTACGTCTCTTCATCTCGGGGGACTCCGTTGTCGAGCGAGGTGGGGAGGGGGGAGGGTGCTGCGTCGTGGGGGGTGTCAGGCGAGGTGGAAGACCTCGGTGAGCGGCTTCATGGCCTCGTCGGGCCGGGCGCCGTCGAGGGACTCGAAGAACGGCGCCATCTCCTTCTGCCAGCGGGCGTTGACCTCGGCGGCCTCCATGCCGGCGAGCGCGGCCTGGAAGTCCTCGGTCTCCAGGTAGCCGACCAGCAGGCCGTCGTCGCGCAGGAAGAGGGAGTAGTTGTGCCAGCCGGTGGCCGAGAGTGCTTCGAGCATCTCCGGCCACACGGCGGCGTGCCGCTCGCGGTACTCGTCGATCCGGTCCTGACGGACCTTGAGGAGGAAGCAGACGCGCTGCATGAGATACCGCTCCTGGGGGGGTGAGGGGGTGGCTGTAACTCGGCTGCGATGATCAGAAGTTGAACTTGTCGATGTTCTCCTTGTTGAACACCGTGGGCTTGCCGAGGCTGATGACGCCGTCCTTGCCGATGGTGTACTCGCCCATGTCACCGGCGGTGAAGGTCTCGCCCTCCTTGCCGGTGATCTGGCCGGAGACCAGCGCCACGGCGGTGCGGGCGGCCAGCTCGCCGAGCTTCGCCGGGTCCCACAGCTCGAAGCCCTCGACCGTGCCGTCCTTGACGTACTTGCGCATGTCGTTGGGGGTGCCGAGGCCGGTCAGCTTGACCTTGCCCTTGTACTTGGAGCCCGACAGGTACTGGGCGGCGGCCTTGATGCCGACCGTGGTCGGGGAGATGATCCCCTTCAGGTTCGGGTACTCCTGGAGCAGGCCCTGGGTCTGCTGGAAGGACTTCTGGGCGTCGTCGTCACCGTAGGCGACCTTGACGAGCTTGATGTCCTTGTACTTGGGGTCCTTGAGTTCGTCCTTCATGAACTCGATCCAGGTGTTCTGGTTGGTCGCGGTCTGCGCGGCGGACAGGATCGCGATCTCGCCCTTGTAGCCGATCTGCTCGGCGAGCAGCTGGACCTCGGTGCGGCCGAGGTCCTCGGCGCTGGCCTGCGAGACGAAGGCGTTGCGGCACTCCGGCTTGGTGTCGGAGTCGTAGGTGACGACCTTGATGTCGTTGCTCATGGCCTGCTTGAGCGCGGGGCACAGGGCGCCCGGGTCCTGCGCGGAGACGGCCATCGCGTCGACCTGCTGCTGGGTGAGCGTGTTGACGTAGGTGACCTGACCGGAGGTGTCCGTGGCGCTGGACGGGCCGACCTCCTTGTAGCTGGAGCCCAGCTCCTTCAGCGCCGTCTCGCCGCCCTTGTCCGCGGAGGTGAAGTACGGGTTGTTGACCTGCTTCGGCAGGAAGCCGACGGTCAGACCCTTCTTCAGTTCGGCGTTGGGGTCGGCCTTGCCGGTGGCCTGTGCCGAGGCGGAGTCGTCCTTGACGTCGCTCTTCGTGGTGCCGCCGCAGGCGGTGACGCCCAGGGCGAAGGAGGTGACGGCGGCGAGCGCCGCACAGGAACGGCGAAGGGTTGCCTTGCGCATGAGGGGTCCTTTGATACGGAGGGGCGGGCGGGTGTGCGGTGTACGGGTCGGCGGTGGGGGCCCAGCCGTCAGGGGGCTGGAGTGGGCGCCTTGGTGACCGGCGCCGAGGCGGCTCTGCGGCCGGCCCTGGCGACGGAGATCTGGCGTGCGACCCGGGGGCCGAGCACGGAGAGGACGAGCAGGACGCCGGTGACGACGATCTGCGACTGGGCGGAGACGTCCTGGAGGCTCATGACGTTCTGCAGGGTGCCGAGGAGGAACACGCCGGCGATCGCGCCGCCGAGGGTGCCCTTGCCGCCGTCGAAGTCGATACCGCCGAGCAGTACGGCCGCGACGACCGACAGTTCGAGCCCGGTGGCGTTGTCGTAGCGAGCGCTGGCGTAGTGCAGGGCCCAGAAGACGCCGGTGAGGGCGGCCATCAGGCCGGTCACCGTGAAGAGGATCAGCTTCTGCCGCTTGACGCGGATGCCGGCGAACCGGGCGGCCTCCTCGCTCGCTCCGGTCGCGAAGACCGAGCGGCCGAAGGGGGTGGCGTGCAGGGCGATCACGGCTATCACCAGCAGGACCAGGAAGGGGATGAAGGCCTGCGGGACGAAGCTGTCGCCGATCCGACCGGCCGCGAAGTCCAGGTACTGGGTGGGGAAGTCGGTGACCGCGTCGGAGCCGAGGACGATCTGCGCGATGCCCCGGTAGGCGGCGAGGGTGCCGATGGTGACGGCGAGGGAGGACAGGCCGAGCTTGGTGACCAGCAGGCCGTTGATCAGTCCGCAGACCACGCCGAGGGCCAGACAGATCGGGATGATCGTCTCGATGGTCATGCCCTGGTTCCACAGGGCGCCCATCACGGCTCCGGAGAGGCCGGCGGTGGAGGCGACGGACAGGTCGATCTCGCCGGAGACCACGAGGAGGGTCATCGGGAGGGCGATCAGCGCGATCGGCAGGGTGTTGCCGATGAGGAAGGACAGGTTGAGCGCGTTGCCGAAGCCGTCGACGGTGGTGAAGGACAGCAGGAGCACGACGATGAGGAGGGCGCCGACGGCGGAATCCCACCTTTTCAAGGCGGACCAGCGGATCGCACGCGACAGGGTGGAGTCAGCCATGGCGGGCGTTCCTCTTCTTCAGAGCGGTCGCCACGCGCACCGCGACCACGCGGTCCACGGCGATGGCGAGGATGAGCAGGATGCCGTTGATGGCGAGCACCCACACCGAGCTGACGCCGAGGGCGGGCAGCACGCTGTTGATGGAGGTCAGCAGCAGGGCACCGAGCGCCGCGCCGTAGACACTGCCGGAGCCGCCGGTGAAGACCACGCCGCCGACCACGACCGCGCTGACGACGGTGAGTTCGTAACCGTTGCCGGTGCTGGAGTCGACGTTGCCGAAGCGGGCGAGGTAGAGCGCGCCGGCGAGGCCGGCGAGGGCGCCGCAGAAGGTGTACGCCATCAGGATCCGCTTGCGGACCGGGATGCCGGCGAGGCGGGCGGCCTCCGGGTTGGAGCCGAGCGCGTACAGCTCGCGCCCGCTGCCGAAGTGCTTCAGGTAGTACGCCGTGGCCACCAGGACCGCCAGCGCGATCAGGGCGAGGTAGGGCACCGCGAAGATGCCGCCGGAGCCGAAGTCGATGAAGCCGTCGGGAAGGCCGGAGGCGACGATCTGGCGGGAGCCGACCCAGATGGAGTCGATGCCGCGGATGATGTAGAGCGTGCCGAGGGTGACGACGAGGGCGGGTACCTGGCCGAGGCTGACGAGCAGCCCGTTCAGCAGGCCGAAGCCGATGCCCATCAGGACCGCCAGGAGCACGGCCACGACCCCGTTGCCGCCGCCCTGGAGATACGTACCGGCGGCGAAGGCGCTGATGCCGAGGGTGGAGCCGACCGAGAGGTCGACGTTGCGGGTGATGACGACCAGTGACTGGCCGACGGCGACCAGCACCAGGATGGTTCCGTTGAGCAGCAGGTCCTTGATGCCCTGCTCGGTGAGGAACTCGCTGTTGCCCAGCTGGGTGACGACGATCATCACCAGGAAGACGACCAGGATGGCGAGTTCGCGCATCTTGAAGACGCGGTCCACCAGCCGGGTGCCGCTGGACTTGGGCACCTCGGTGACGGGGGTGTTCTGAGGGGCGGTCACCGTCATGCGGCGGCCCTCCCGGTGGCTGCGGCCATCACGGATTCCTCGGTGGCTTCGGAGCGAGGGATCTCGGCGGTGAGCCGGCCCTCGTGCATCACGAGCACGCGGTCGGCCATACCGAGGATCTCGGGCAGGTCGGAGGAGATCATCAGCACGGCCACGCCGTCGGCGGCCAACTCGCTGAGCAGACGGTGCACTTCGGCCTTGGTGCCGACATCGATGCCCCGGGTGGGCTCGTCGACGATCAGCACCTTCGGGCCGGTGGCGAGCCACTTGGCGAGGACGACCTTCTGCTGGTTGCCACCCGACAGGGTGTTGACGGTGTCGGCGATCCGCGCGTACTTGACCTGCAGCTTGACGGCCCAGTCGAGGGAGCGGCTGCGCTCGGCGCCCCGGTCCATCAGGCCCGCCTTGACGGTCGTCCTGAGTCCGGTGAGGCCGATGTTGCGCTCGATGGACATGTCCATCACCAGGCCCTGGGCGCGGCGGTCCTCCGGGACCAGGGCGAGCCCGGCGGCCATCGCGGTGGAGGGGGCGCCGTTGGTGAGCGCCTTGCCGTCGAGGGTGACCTCGCCCGCGTCCCAGCGGTCGACGCCGAAGACGGCGCGCGCGACCTCCGTACGGCCGGCGCCGACGAGGCCGGCCAGGCCGACGATCTCGCCCCGGCGGACGTCGAAGGAGACATCGGTGAAGACACCCTCGCGGGTCAGCCGGCGCACGCTGAGCGCGATCTCGCCCGGCTCGACCTCCTGCTTCGGGTACAGCTCGTCCAGGTCGCGGCCGACCATGCGGCGGACCAGGTCGTCCTCGGTCATGCCGTCGATCGGTTCGCTGGAGATCCAGGCCCCGTCGCGCAGGGTGGTGACGCGCTGGCAGATCTGGAAGATCTCCTCCAGGCGGTGGGAGATGAAGAGGACGGCCGAGCCCTGCTCGCGCAGCGTGCGGACCACACCGAAGAGCCGGGCCACCTCACTGCCGGTGAGGGCCGCCGTCGGCTCGTCCATGATCAGGACGCGGGCGTCGAAGGAGAGCGCCTTGGCGATCTCGACGATCTGCTGGTCGGCGATGGACAGGCCGCGCGCCGGGCGGTCGGGGTCGAGTTCGACACCGAGCCGCTGCATCAGCGCGAGGGTGGCCGCGTGGGTGGCCTTGTGGTCGATGCGGCCGAGGGCGCGCCGCGGCTGGCGGCCCATGAAGATGTTCTCGGCGATCGAAAGGTCGGGGAAGAGCGTGGGCTCCTGGTAGATGACGGCGATGCCCGCGTCCCGGGCGTCGGCCGGGCCGTGGAACACGGTGGGCTCGCCGTCGAGGAGCACCTGACCGGAGTCCGGTCGGTGCACCCCGGCGAGGCTCTTGATGAGGGTCGACTTGCCCGCGCCGTTCTCCCCGGCGAGTGCGTGCACCTCGCCCGGGAACAGTTCCAGGGACACGTCCCGCAGGGCGCGGACGGCACCGAAGGACTTGGAGACGCCCTTCAGAGCGAGAACGGGGGCCGGACCCTTGTCGGACCGGTGGGTCATGGGGGCTCCTCGACGACGGCCGGTGGCTAGCGGAGAAGCTGCCTCACTGCGTCGTGAAAGGTTTCAACTTGGTTGCCGGGACGTTAGGCACCGCACGCAGGTCACGTCAATGGGTTTCGGTCGAAAATTTTTCGATATGAGAGGTCACGACCGAGTCACGGAAAGCTGGCTTGACCTGGGGGGTTGACAGCCCGGCGCGCCGCTCATAGTTTCCCGTGCTGAATCGTTTCAGACATCAAAGCCGGTAGGAGCCCTGACGTGACCGAGCTCGCCGCGGTGAAGGCCGCCCTCAAGACACAGGCCGTCGAGACGCCGTCGTGGGCGTACGGAAACTCCGGAACCCGTTTCAAGGTGTTCGCCCAGGCGGGTGTGCCGCGCGACCCCTGGGAGAAGCTGGACGACGCCGGCAAGGTCCACGAGTTCACGGGCGTGGCGCCGACCGTGGCGCTGCACATCCCCTGGGACAAGGTCGAGGACTACGCGGCGCTCGCCAAGCACGCCGAGGAGCGCGGCGTGAAGCTGGGCGCCATCAACTCCAACACCTTCCAGGACGACGACTACAAGCTGGGCAGCATCTGCCACCCGGACGCGGCGATCCGCCGCAAGGCCGTCGATCACCTGCTGGAGTGCGTCGACATCATGGACGCGACCGGGTCGCGCGATCTGAAGCTGTGGTTCGCGGACGGGACGAACTATCCCGGCCAGGACGACATCCGCGGCCGCCAGGACCGGCTGGCCGAGGGCCTCGCCGAGGTGTACGAGCGGCTCGGGGACGACCAGCGGATGCTGCTGGAGTACAAGTTCTTCGAGCCGGCGTTCTACACGACCGATGTGCCGGACTGGGGCACCGCCTACGCCCACTGCCTGAAGCTCGGGCCGAAGGCGCAGGTCGTGGTCGACACCGGGCACCATGCGCCGGGGACCAATATCGAGTTCATCGTGGCGACGCTGCTGCGGGAGGGGAAGCTCGGCGCGTTCGACTTCAACTCCCGGTTCTACG
Organism: Streptomyces sp. SP18BB07; assembly: GCF_036322545.1. Lineage (NCBI taxonomy): Bacteria > Bacillati > Actinomycetota > Actinomycetes > Kitasatosporales > Streptomycetaceae > Streptomyces > Streptomyces sp. SP18BB07. The sequence goes on along the minus strand of NZ_JAQYWT010000284.1, from coordinate 47,016 downwards.
CCGACGACGACCTGATGGTGGGGGCGGCCGACCCGTTCCAGCTGTTCCGGATCATGTACGAGGTCGTGCGTGGGGGTGGGTTCACTCCCGAGGTCGCGTTCATGCTCGACCAGTGCCACAACATCGAGGCGAAGATCCCGGCGATCATCCGGTCCGTGATGAACGTGCAGGAGGCCACGGCGAAGGCGCTGCTGGTGGACGGGGACGCGCTGCGCTCCGCTCAGCGGGACGGGGACGTGCTGGAGGCCAACGCCGTGGTGATGGACGCGTACAACACGGATGTGCGGCCGTTGCTGCGGGAGGTGCGGGAGGAGATGGGGCTGGACCCCGAGCCGTTGAAGGCGTACCGCGCGTCCGGGTGGGCGGCGCGGATCGTCGAGGAGCGGGTGGGAGGGGAGCAGGCGGGGTGGGGCGCGTGATCTCCGGGTTCCGTCTGCCTGTTCTTGTTCGTTGCGGGCTGCGGGCCGTGCGTGGCTGGTCGCGCAGTTCCCCGCGCCCCTGAAAAGCAGGGGCTGCGCCCCATGCTTTTCAGGCCCGCAGGGGCCTGGGCTTTTAGGGGCGCGGGGAACTGCGCGAGAAGCCCCACGCACCCGCACCCGGCAACGCACCCCGGACCCCCGAGCTGAACCCCGTCCCCCGTCCCCAGAACCCCGTACTCATCTCACCGTAAGGACTGACCGCACATGGCAACCCATCCCGAAGCCGCCGCTCTGCTCGCCCGGTCCCGGCGGCTCGGCGCCGATCCGCGGAACACCAACTACGCCGGCGGCAACGCGTCCGCCAAGGGCACCGACACCGACCCCGTCACCGGGGGTGATGTGGAGCTGATGTGGGTGAAGGGGTCCGGGGGCGACCTGGGCACCCTGACCGAGGCCGGGCTCGCCGTGCTGCGGCTGGACCGGATGCGGGCGCTCGTCGACGTCTACCCGGGCGTCGAGCGCGAGGACGAGATGGTGGCGGCGTTCGACTACTGCCTGCACGGCAAGGGCGGCGCGGCTCCGTCCATCGACACCGCCATGCACGGGCTCGTGGACGCCGCGCACGTGGATCATCTGCACCCCGACTCCGGGATCGCGCTCGCCTGCGCGGCCGACGGCGAGAAGCTGACCGCCGAATGTTTCGGGGACAGTGTGGTGTGGGTGCCGTGGCGGCGGCCCGGCTTCCAGCTGGGGCTGGACATCGCGGCCATCAAGGAGGCCAACCCGCAGGCCGTCGGCTGCGTCCTCGGCGGGCACGGCATCACCGCCTGGGGTGACACCGCCGAGGAGTGCGAGAAGAACTCGCTGCACATCATCCGTACCGCCGAGACGTTCCTGGCGGAGAAGGGGAAGGCGGAGCCCTTCGGGCCCGTCATAGAGGGATACGAGGCGCTGGGCGCCGCCGAGCGCCGTGAGCGGGCCGCCGCCCTCGCCCCGTACGTCCGGGCCGTCGCCTCGCAGGACAAGGCGCAGGTCGGGCACTTCACCGACTCCGACGTGGTCCTCGACTTCCTGGCCGCCGCCGAGCACCCGCGGCTCGCCGCGCTGGGGACCTCCTGCCCCGACCACTTCCTGCGGACGAAGGTCCGGCCGCTGGTCCTGGACCTGCCGCCGACCGCCGATCTGGACACCGCGATCGCCCGGCTGGGGGAGCTGCACGCCGAGTACCGCGAGGAGTACGCCGCCTACTACCAGCGGCACGCCGAGCCCGACTCCCCCGCGATGCGCGGCGCCGACCCGGCGATCGTGCTGATCCCGGGCGTGGGCATGTTCAGCTTCGGCAAGGACAAGCAGACCGCGCGGGTGGCCGGCGAGTTCTACGTCAACGCGATCAACGTGATGCGGGGCGCCGAGGCGGTGTCGACGTACGCGCCGATCGAGGAGTCGGAGAAGTTCCGCATCGAGTACTGGGCGCTGGAGGAGGCCAAGCTCCAGCGGATGCCGAAGCCGAAGCCGCTGGCCACCCGGGTCGCGCTCGTCACGGGTGCGGGCAGCGGGATCGGCAAGGCCATCGCGCACCGGCTGGTGGCCGAGGGTGCCTGTGTCGTCGTCGCCGATCTGAACGCCGAGAACGCCGCCGCCGTCGCCGAGGAGCTGGGCGGGGCGGACAAGGCCGTCGCCGTGACCGTCGACGTGACCGACGAGCAGCAGATCGAGGAGGCCTTCAAGGCCGCCGCGCTGGCCTTCGGCGGGGTCGATCTCGTCGTCAACAACGCGGGCATCTCGATCTCCAAGCCGCTGCTTGAGACGTCCGCGAAGGACTGGGACCTGCAGCACGACATCATGGCCCGCGGCTCGTTCCTGGTGTCGCGCGAGGCGGCGCGGGTGATGATCGCGCAGGGGCTGGGCGGCGACATCGTCTACATCGCCTCGAAGAACGCCGTCTTCGCCGGGCCCAACAACATCGCCTACTCCGCCACCAAGGCCGACCAGGCCCACCAGGTGCGACTGCTCGCCGCCGAGCTGGGTGAGCACGGCATCCGCGTCAACGGGGTCAACCCCGACGGTGTGGTGCGCGGTTCGGGCATCTTCGCGGCCGGCTGGGGCGCCCAGCGCGCGGCGACCTACGGGATCGAGGAGGAGAAGCTCGGCGAGTTCTACGCCCAGCGGACCATCCTCAAGCGCGAGGTGCTCCCCGAGCACGTGGCGAACGCGGTGTTCGCGCTGACCGGCGGGGAGCTGACGCACACCACCGGTCTGCACGTCCCGGTCGACGCCGGCGTGGCCGCCGCCTTCCTCCGATGAGCGCCCGTGCGACCGGCGGGTCCGTGAAGTCGTACGCAGCGGTCGACCTCGGTGCGTCCAGTGGGCGTGTCATGGTCGGCCGCGCGGGACGGGACTCGCTGGAGCTCGTCGAGGCGCACCGGTTCCCGAACCGGCCGGTGCGCACACCCGAGGGGCTGCGCTGGGACGTGCTGTCGCTGTACGCGGGGGTGCTCGACGGACTCAAGGCCGCCGGGCAGGTCGACTCCGTCGGGATCGACAGCTGGGCCGTCGACTACGGACTGCTGGACGCGGACGGGGCCCTGCTGGGCAATCCGGTGCACTACCGGGACGCCCGCACCGAGGGCGTCGCGGAGAAGGTGTGGGCCACCCTGCCCGCCGCCGAGCTGTACGCGGCGACCGGGTTGCAGTACGCGCCCTTCAACACGCTGTACCAGTTGGTCGCCGCCCGCTCGTCCGCCCAACTGGCGTACGCCAAGCGGTTGTTGCTCATCCCCGATCTGCTGACGTACTGGCTGACCGGCGAGTCGGGCACCGAGCTGACCAATGCCTCCACCACGCAGCTGATCGACCCCCGGACCCGTGACTGGTCACGGGACGTCGCGGACCGGCTGGGCATCGACCTCGGCCTGTTCGCACCGCTGCGGCAGCCCGGTGACCCGGCAGGGCTGCTGCGACCGGAGGTGCTGGAGGCCACGGGGCTCTCGGGCCCGGTTCCGGTGACGACGGTCGGTTCGCACGACACCGCCTCGGCGGTGGCGGCCGTGCCGGCGACCGGGGAGCGGTTCGCCTACATCTGCACCGGCACCTGGTCACTGGCCGGCCTGGAGCTGGACGCTCCGGTGCTGACGGAGGCGAGTCGGGCGGCCAACTTCACCAATGAGCTGGGGCTCGACGGCACGGTCCGCTACCTCCGGAACATCATGGGGCTGTGGCTGCTCCAGGAGTGCGTACGGGCGTGGGGGGACCCCGATCTCGGCGAACTGCTGCGGGCCGCCGCGAGCGTGCCCGCGCTGCGGTCGGTGGTGGACGCCGGGGACTCGGCGTTCCTCGCGCCGGGCCGGATGCCCGAGCGGATCGCGGAGGCGTGCCGGGAGTCGGGGCAGCCCGTCCCGGAGACGCCCGCCGAGATCACCCGGTGCATCCTGGACTCCCTCGCCCTCGCCCACAGGAAGGCCGTCGCCGAGGCCCAGGCGCTGGCCGATCACCCCGTCGACGTCGTCCACATCGTGGGCGGCGGCACCCGCAACGCCCTGCTCTGCCAGCTCACCGCCGACGCCTGCGGGCTGCCCGTGGTGGCGGGACCGGCGGAGGCCGCGGCCCTGGGCAACGTCCTCGTCCAGGCCCGCACCCACGGCCTGGTCGGCGACCGCGCCTCGATGCGGCGGCTGCTCGCCCGCACCCAGCCGCTGGTGCGGTACGAGCCGCAGGGCGACCCGGCGGCCTGGCACGCGGCGGAGGCCCGGCTCGCCCAGAGGTGAGCGGGGTCTCCCCCGGCGGGGCCTCCCCCGGCGACGATCGGCGTGCGGATTCGCCCGTCCCCGCCGATCGTCGCGCGGGACCCCTCGCTCTTCGCGTACGCGCGTCGTAGTCTGCACTCATCCGATGACCGACCCCCGAGGAGCCGCGATGCGTGTCGCTCTGTTCCTGACCTGTGTCAACGACACGCTCTATCCCGACACCGGCAGGGCCGTGGTGAAACTGCTGACCAGGCTGGGTGTGGACGTCGACTTCCCGATGGGTCAGACCTGCTGCGGGCAGGCGCACTACAACACCGGCTATCGCCACGAGGCCGAGCCGCTGGCCCGGAAGTTCTCCGATGTATTCCGGGAGTACGAGGCGATCGTGACGCCGTCCGGCTCATGCGGGGCGATGGTGCGGGAGCTGTATCCGCGGATGGGCGAGCGGGCGCGGGCCGAGGGGCGCGGTGACGGCTTGGCGCGGACGCTGGCGCCGGTCGTGCCGAAGACGTACGAGCTGACCGAGTTCCTGGTGGACGTGCTGGGGGTGACGGACGTCGGCGCGTACTACCCGCACAAGGTGACCTACCACCCGACCTGCCACGGGCTGCGGAGCCTCGGCCTCGGGGAGCGGCCCCGGCGGCTGCTCCAGGCCGTGAAGGGGCTGGAGCTGGTGGAGTTGCCCGGTGCCGACGAGTGCTGTGGCTTCGGCGGCACGTTCGCCGTGAAGAACTCCGACGTCTCGGCGGCGATGGGCGCGGACAAGGTGCGCAACGCCGAGTCGACGGGCGCCGAGGTGCTGTGCGCGGCCGACAACTCCTGTCTGATGCACATCGGCGGCACGATGACCCGGCTGCGGACGGACCTGCGGCCGGTCCACATCGCGGAGATCCTGGCGAGCACGGAAGAGGAGCCGCTGGTATGAGCGGGACGTATCTCGGGATGCCGGCGTTCCCGAAGGCCGCGCACGAGGCCGTGCACAACACGACCCTGCGCGGAAACCTGCGCCACGCCACCCACACCATCCGCGCCAAACGCGCGAACGCGGTCGCGGAGGTGTCCGACTGGGCGGAGCTGCGCGAGGCGGGCAAGCAGATCAAGGACCATACGCTCCGTCATCTCGACCGGTATCTCGTGCAGTTGGAGGAGTCTGTCACGGCGGCGGGTGGCACGGTCCACTGGGCCGCCGACGCGGACGAGGCCAACCGGATCGTCACGTATCTCGTCAAGGCGACCGGCGAGAGCGAGGTCGTCAAGGTCAAGTCGATGGCCACGCAGGAGATCGGGCTGAACGAGGCGCTGGAGGCCGAGGGCATCCACGCCTACGAGACCGATCTCGCCGAGCTCATCGTGCAGTTGGGCAAGGACCGGCCCTCGCACATCCTGGTTCCGGCGATCCACCGCAACCGGGGTGAGATCCGGGACATCTTCACGCGCGAGATGAGCGAGTGGGGCCGCCCGGCCCCCGAGGGCCTGACCGACACGCCGGCCGAGCTGGCGGAGGCGGCGCGGCTGCATCTGCGGGAGAAGTTCCTGCGGGCCAAGGTGGGTGTCTCCGGCGCCAACTTCATGGTCGCGGAGACGGGCACGCTGGTGGTCGTGGAGTCCGAGGGCAACGGGCGGATGTGCCTGACCCTCCCCGAGACGCTGATCTCGGTCGTCGGCATCGAGAAGATCGTGCCGACCTGGCAGGACCTGGAGGTGTTCCTGCAGACCCTCCCCCGCTCCTCCACCGCCGAGCGGATGAACCCGTACACCTCCACCTGGACGGGCACGACCGACGAGGACGGGCCGCAGACCTTCCACCTGGTCCTCATCGACAACGGCCGCACCGACACGCTCGCCGACGAGGTCGGCCGCCAGGCCCTGCGCTGCATCCGCTGCTCGGCCTGTCTCAACGTCTGCCCGGTGTACGAGCGGGCGGGCGGCCACGCGTACGGCTCGGTGTACCCGGGCCCGATCGGTGCCATCCTCAGCCCTCAACTCCGGGGCACGGGAAGCGAGATCGACTCCTCGCTGCCGTACGCCTCCTCGCTGTGCGGCGCCTGCTACGAGGTGTGCCCGGTCGCCATCGACATCCCCGAGGTGCTGGTGCACCTGCGGGAGCGGGTCGCCCAGGGCGGAACGGTGACCGAGCGGGGCGGCAAGGTCGTGCTCAAGCCCGCGAAGGGGCACGCGGCCGAGCGGGCGGCGATGCGTGCGGCGCGGTGGGCGTTCAGCCACCCCGGCGCGCTGCGCACCGGGCAGCGGCTCGCGTCCCGCACACGGCGCTTCCATCCCCGTACGCTGCCGGGCCCCGGCAAGGCGTGGAGCGCCAGCCGTGATCTTCCGGCGCTGCCCCCCGAGCCGTTCCGGGACTGGTGGCAGAGGACGAACGGCGGAAAGGACACGGGCAAGTGAGCAGCAGGGATCTGATCCTGGGCCGGGTGCGACGCGCCCTCGCCGACGTGCGCCAGGACGACACGCCGTACGAGCAGGCCGTGCGGCGGGGCTATCTCCGCGAGCACGGCGGGCTGAGCCCCGCCGAGACGGTGGAGTTGCTGGCGGAAAACCTGGCGGACTACCGGGCGCTCGTGCACCGCGCGGACGCGGCCGGGCTCGCGGAGGTGATCGCCGGGCTGTTGCGCGCGCACGGTTCGAAGACGGTGCTGGTGCCGTCGGGGCTGCGCGAGGAATGGCTGTCGGCCACCGATGTGACGCGGGTGCCGGACCGGGGCGAGACCACCGCGCACGAACTGGACCGGGTCGACAGCGTCGTCACCGCGTGCGCCCTCGCGATCGCCGAGACCGGCACGATCGTGCTGGACGGCTCCCCCGACCAGGGCCGCCGCCGGATCACCCTCGTGCCCGACCACCACATCTGCGTCGTCCGGGTGCCGGACCAGGTGGTGTCGTCGGTGCCGCAGGCGCTCGAACTCCTGGACCCGACCCGCCCGTTGACGTGGATCTCGGGCCCGTCCGCGACCAGCGACATCGAACTGGACCGGGTGGAGGGGGTACACGGCCCGCGCACCCTGGAGGTGGTCCTGGTGACCGGGGGTGACGGCCAGGGTTAGCGGCGGCATCAAGGCCCAGGCCCGGCCAACGCCTCGGCGGCCACCCTGAGGTCGGACACCAGTCCCGCGTACGCGGCGTCGCGGTCGTCGGCGCGGAGTACGGCGGAGGGGTGCAGGGTGGCGACGACGTACGCCCCCTCCGCTTCCCCGGCGGGCAGGGGCAGCAGCGTGCCGCGGTCCTTGGTGACCCGGAAGGAGCCGCCGAGCAGTGCCTTGCCGGCGGTGGCGCCGAGGGCCACCACGATCTCGGGCCGGACCAGGCGGAGTTCGGCGAGCAGCCAGGGACGGCAGGCGGCGACCTCGCGCAGGTCGGGCGCCTTGTGGATACGGCGTTTGCCGCCGCCCGGGGGCCGCGTGAACTTGAAGTGCTTGACCGCGTTGGTCACATAGGTCGTGTCCGCGTCGATGCCGGCCTCGTCGAGAGCGCGCCGCAGCAGCCGCCCGGCGGGGCCGACGAAGGGCTCGCCCTGTCTGTCCTCCTGGTCCCCGGGCTGCTCACCGACGAGGAGGAGCCGGGCGGACCCGTCCCCCTTGCCGAAGACGGTCTGCGTGGCGTCCTCGTACAGGGGGCAGCCCCGGCAGTCGGCCGCGGCCCGGCGGTGGGCGGGGAGGCCGCCGCGGTCTGGGAGGAACGGCTCGGCGTCGTACGCCCGCGGGTCCGCGGCGGGCGCCTTGGTGGGGCTCGCGTGCTCGATGGGGCTCATCCGAGGGCACCTCCTTGGGCGGGAAGCCCGGCCGGAGCGCTTCGCCAGGGCGGCAGCGCTCGACGGAGCCCGAGCGCCGCGCGGGGGTCCCGCACGGCTCGGGGCCGCTTCCGGGTACCCCCTCCCACCGCGATGCACCATGGATCGGCTCCCGTGGGGCACCCACGGACGGATGGCCGCCCTTCTCGCGCTCACGTCCGCCGCGCTGTACGGCATCGTCGACTTCGCCGGCGGGATGTTGTCCCGCCGGGTGCACTTCGCCGTGGTCACGCTGCTCGGCCAGACGGGCGGCCTGCTGCTGGCACTGGTGGTGGCCCTCGCCGCGCCGGCGCCGGACGTACGGCTCCTGGACGTGGCGTGGGGCGCGCTCTCCGGCCTCGGGAGCGCCATGGCGATGACGCATCTGAACCGGGGTCTGAGCCGGGGCGGCATGACCGTGGTGGTGCCGGTCAGCGCGCTCACCGGGGTCGCGCTGTCCGTGCTGTGCGGTGTCCTTTTCCTCGGTGACCGGCCCGCCGGCGTCGCGTGGCTGGGCATCTGCCTCACCGTGCCGGCACTGTGGCTGGTGTCCTACGGCGGCCGGCCCGACAACCGGGCCGGGTCGGGCGGGATCCGGCACGGTGACGCCCCCGCGACGCAGGCCGGTGACGGCGGCGAGGTGCCCGGGTTCCGGGCGGGGGCGGCCCTGGACGGGCTGCTCGCCAGCGTGGGTGTCGCGGTGCAGTACCTCGGGCTGGCCCAGGCCGGTGCCGGGAGCGGGGTGTGGCCGGTGGTCGCGGGGCGGGCGGCGGCGGTCCTCCTGCTGGTACCGGGGCTGTGGCGGTCGGCCGGACGGTTCCGGCAGCCGGCGGCGGTGTGGGGTTCGGCGGCCGCGATCGGGGCGGGGGCCGCGCTCGCGTTGATCCTCTACCTCTGGGCGGCCCAGCGGGAGATGGTGTCCGTGGTGGTCGTCCTGGCGTCCCTGTACCCGGCCGTCCCCACCGTCCTCGGCCTGACCCTGCTCCACGAACGGGTGAACTTCCGGCAGACGGCCGGTCTCGCCGGCGCCATGATCGCGATCCTGCTGCTCACCTTGGGCTGATTCGATCGCTCACCTCGGGCTGACTCGACTGCTCGCCTCAGGCCGACTGGATCACCTCCTAAAACTTGGGCAGTTCGTTTTCTTGAACTATTCGTGTTTAGGAGGGTAGGTTGGTCGCCATGACCGCATCCCAGCCCCCGAACACCGCCGAGGAGCTGCGCGGTGCCGGCCTGCGGGTGACGGCCGCGCGCGTGGCGCTGCTGGAGACCGTCCGGGACGGCGACCACCTCGGCGTCGAAGCGATCGCCTCGGGCGTGCGCGATCGTGTGGGCCACATCTCGCTCCAGGCCGTGTACGAAGCGCTGAACGCGCTCACCGGCGCGGGGCTCGTGCGCCGCCTCGAACCACCCGGCAGCCCAGCCCTGTACGAGGGCCGTGTCGGGGACAACCACCACCACCTCGTATGCCGCTCGTGCGGCGTCGTGGTCGACGTCGACTGCGCGGTCGGGCACGCCCCGTGCCTGACCGCCTCCGACGACCGCGGCTTCGCGATCGACGAGGCCGAGGTCATCTACTGGGGCCTGTGCCCCTCATGCTCCACAGCCGGCAGTTCAGCACCGTGATCCACCCCCGTTTTTCGGAAGGACTCCCCCGATGACCGAGAACCACGACGCGATCGTCACCGACGCGAAGCCCGAGGAGACGGGAGGCTGCCCGGTCGCTCACGGGCGCGCCGCGCACCCCACCCAGGGCGGCGGGAACCGGCAGTGGTGGCCGGAGCGGCTCAACCTGAAGATCCTCGCCAAGGACCCCGTCGTCGCGAACCCCCTCGGTGAGACGTTCGACTACGCCGAGGCGTTCAACAACCTCGACCTCGCGGCCGTGAAACAGGACATCGCCGAGGTGCTGACCACCTCGCAGGACTGGTGGCCCGCCGACTTCGGCAACTACGGCCCGCTGATGGTCCGTATGGCCTGGCACAGCGCCGGCACCTACCGCATCCACGACGGCCGCGGCGGTGGCGGCCGCGGCCAGCAGCGCTTCGCGCCGCTGAACAGCTGGCCGGACAACGGCAACCTGGACAAGGCCCGCCGTCTGCTGTGGCCGGTGAAGAAGAAGTACGGCCAGTCCATCTCCTGGGCCGACCTCATGATCCTCACCGGTAACGTCGCCCTGGAGCAGATGGGCTTCGAGACCTTCGGCTTCGCCGGCGGCCGCGCCGACGTCTGGGAGGCCGACGAGGACGTCTACTGGGGTCCCGAGACCACCTGGCTGGACGACCAGCGCTACACGGGCGACCGCGAGCTGGAGAACCCGCTCGGCGCCGTCCAGATGGGCCTGATCTACGTCAACCCTGAGGGCCCCAACGGCAACCCGGACCCGCTCGCCGCGGCCCGCGACATCCGTGAGACGTTCCGCCGCATGGCGATGAACGACGAGGAGACCGTCGCCCTCATCGCCGGTGGCCACACCTTCGGCAAGACCCACGGCGCCGGCCCCGCGGACAACGTGGGCGACGACCCCGAGGCCGCCTCCATGGAGCAGCAGGGCCTCGGCTGGAAGTCCACCTACGGCACCGGCAAGGGTGGCGACGCCATCACCTCCGGCCTGGAGGTCACCTGGACCACCAAGCCCACCCAGTGGAGCAACGACTTCTTCGACATCCTCTTCGGCTACGAGTGGGAGCTCACCCAGAGCCCCGCCGGCGCCAACCAGTGGGTGGCCAAGGACGCTCAGGCGATCATCCCCGACGCCCACAGCGACGCCAAGAAGCTGCCCACGATGCTCACCACGGACCTCTCGCTGCGCTTCGACCCGATCTACGGCGAGATCTCCAAGCGCTTCCACGAGAACCCCGACCAGTTCGCGGACGCCTTCGCCCGCGCCTGGTTCAAGCTGACCCACCGTGACATGGGCCCGAAGTCGCTGTACCTCGGCCCGGAGGTCCCTGCGGAGACCCTGATCTGGCAGGACCCGCTGCCGGCGGCCGAGGGCGAGGTCATCGACGCGGCCGACATCGCGGCGCTCAAGAGCAAGCTGCTCGCCTCCGGTCTCACCGTGTCGCAGCTGGTGTCCACCGCGTGGGCGTCGGCCTCCACCTTCCGCTCCAGCGACAAGCGCGGCGGCGCCAACGGTGCCCGGATCCGCCTGGAGCCGCAGCGCGGCTGGGAGGTCAACAACCCGGACGACCTGCGTCACGTCCTGAGCGTCCTGGAGGGCGTCCAGGCGGAGTTCAACTCCGGCGCCAAGAAGGTCTCCCTGGCCGACCTGATCGTCCTCGGCGGTGCCGCCGCGGTCGAGAAGGCCGCCAAGGACGCCGGGTACGCGGTCGAGGTGCCCTTCACCCCGGGCCGCGTGGACGCGACCGAGGAGCACACGGACGCCGAGTCCTTCGCCGCGCTGGAGCCGGCGGCCGACGGCTTCCGCAACTACCAGGGCAAGGGCAACCGCCTCCCCGCCGAGTACCTGCTGATCGACCGGGCGAACCTGCTGTCGCTGAGCGCCCCCGAGCTGACGGTCCTCGTCGGTGGTCTGCGTGTCCTGGGCGCCAACCACGCCCAGTCCTCGCACGGCGTCTTCACCGACGCCCCGGGCGTCCTCACCAACGACTTCTTCGTCAACCTGCTCGACCTGGGCACGACGTGGAAGTCCACCTCCGCCGACCAGACCCTCTTCGAGGGCCGTGACGCGGACACCGGCGAGGTCAAGTGGACCGGCACCCGTGCCGACCTCGTCTTCGGCTCCAACTCCGAGCTCCGTGCCCTCGCCGAGGTCTACGCGAGCGACGACGCCAAGGAGAAGTTCGTGAAGGACTTCGTCGCGGCCTGGGCCAAGGTCTCCGACCTGGACCGGTTCGACCTGGTCTGACGGCCTGGATGATCGACCTGGTCTGATCGCCACGGTCACGGCGGCCGGGCCGGCTCCTCACGGGGCCGGTCCGGTCGCTTTTCGCGTGCGCCGGCATCCGTCAGCCGACGCCCTGCCCGGGTACCCGCGGCGCCCGCGGAGCGCACGCTCGGCGGGCGACGCGGAGCGACTCGGCTTCGGTGAGGGCGAGTTGGTCGAGGTCCGAACTCGTCGGGGCGCTCCGTGGGGGCGGCTCCGGCTGACGGACGTACGTCCCGGTGTGCTGTTCGCGGCAGCCGCTGTTCAAGACGGCCGCGGCGGCCCTGACCCGGGTCGGCCCCCGGTCCGTCCCGACCGGGTGGGGGCGATGACGAGTTCCTCGATCACCGTGCGCGGGGGGAGCGTGGCGCACAGCAGTACGGCGCGGGCCACGTCCTCCGGCCGCACCATGGCGGCCCGCAGCTCCGCGCCCGGTGGGTTCGGGCGACTGTCCAGGACCGGGGTGTCGACCGCGCCCGGCAGGACGCAGGTGGCGCGGACGAGGTCGTCGCCGTAGGTGTGGCGCAGGTAGGTCATGAAGTTGCGCACGCCCGCCTTCGCCGCGCCGTAGGGGGCTCCGCCGAGGGATGTGGGCCGTACGGCGGCGAGCGAGGAGATCGTGATGATGGAGCCGCCGCCGCGCTCCAGCATGTCCGGGAGGACGGCGCGGGTGAGCAGATAGACCGCGGTGAGGTTGACGTCGACGACGGCGTGCCACTCGTCCTCGCCGAGCCGACGGACGTCGCCGGCCCGGCCGGCTCCCCCCGCGTTGTTGACGAGGACGTCGACGGGGCCCGCCGTGTCCCGGGTCCAGCGGATCAGCTCCCCCACGTCGTCGGCGTTCTCGACGTGGGCCGGGCGGGCGACCGCGGTGCCCCCGGCGTCCGCGACGGCGGCGGCCACCTCGTCGAGGGGGTGGGGTCGCCGGCCGACGAGGACCACCGTCGCGCCCTCCTCGGCGAGCATCAGGGCCGTCGCCCGGCCGATGCCGGTGCCGGCGCCGGTGACCAGTGCGGTCTTCCCGTCGAGCGGTCCGGTCCGTCCTCGGTCCGGGTCTCCCATGTCCGTCAGCCCCCTCAGCCGTGAACTCGCCCCCGACGCCGGGCAGTTCACCGCAGACAGGGGCCCGGGTCAACGGGCCGGCAGCCGGACGCCCAGCTCGGCCGCCGCGGACCGCAGCAGCGGCACCATGGCGACCAGGTCGTCCATGCCGCGGCGGAAGGCGGGCGCGGCGGTGGAGAGGGCGGCGAAGACGGTGCCGTCGGGGCGCAGGATCGGCACCGCCACGGCGCGCAGACCGGCGTGGTGTTCCTCGTCGGCCGTGGCGTAGCCGAGCTCGGCGGCGCGGGCGACGTGGGCGCGCAGGACGTCGCGGTCGGTGACGCTGTTCGGTCCGTGCGGGGTGAGTTCGACGCGGTCCAGGAGGTCGGCGCGTACGTCGGCGGGAGCGAAGGCCATCAGGACCTTGCCCATCGAGGTGCAGTGCAGCGGCCCGTGGTGGCCCGGGTCGCTGCGGACGCCGACCGGGAGGGGGCCGTCCACATAGTGCACGTACAGGTGCCGGGTGCCGTCGAGGACGGACATCAGGGTGGCTTCCTCGGTCTGCCGGGTGACGCGCTGCATCACCGGCAGGGCGGTGCCGGCGAAGCCGTACACCTGACCGGCCTGTTGGCCGAGCTGGAAGAGCCGCAGACCCGGTTTGTAGCGCTTGCCGTCGGTCTCGAACTCCACCAGGCCCTCGCGGCAGAGGGAGTTGACCAGCCTGTGGGCCGTACTGACGGGGACGCCGCTGGCGCGGGCCAGTGCGGACAGGGTGATGCCGTACGGGTGCTCGCCGACCAGGACGAGCAGCCTGATCGCCCGCCCGACCACGTCCGTGGGTACCTCGCCGCTACTCACGGCGGGAAAGTTACCACTGAGTGGAAAAGCCTTCCACGGTTGACAGAGACCGTCCGCCGCGACCACGATGTTTTTCCGTTGAGCAGATAACTTTTCCACTCAGCGGGAAAATAGGGAGCCGACGCATGACGAGCCACCCCCTCTTCGACGTCACCGGAAAGGTCGCCCTGGTCACCGGGTCGAGCCGGGGCATCGGCCGTGCGCTGGCCGTCGGCCTCCTGGAGGCCGGCTGCACGGTCGTCCTCAACGGCCGGGACACGGTCGCCCTTGAGGGCACCCGCGAGGAGCTGGCCGGCACGTTCGGCGACGCGGTCCTCACGGAGGCCTTCGACGTCACCGACCCCGCCTCGGTCGCCGGCGCCGTCGCCCGGATCGAGGACCGGGCCGGCCCCCTCGACATCCTGGTCAACAACACCGGCACCCAACGCCGCGCCCCGTTCCTCGACTTCGCCGACGAGGACTGGCACACCCTGCTCGACACCAACCTCACCAGCGCCTTCCTCGTCGGCCGCGAGGTCGCCCGCCGGATGGTCCCCCGGGGCCACGGCAAGATCGTCAACATCTGCTCGCTGCAGAGCGAGGCGGTACGCCCCGGCATCGCGCCCTACGCGGCGACCAAGGGCGGCCTGAAGATGCTGACCAAGGGCATGTGCGCCGACCTCGGGCCGCACGGCATCCAGGTCAACGGCATCGGCCCCGGCTACTTCGACACCGAGCTGACCTCGGCGCTGGTCGCGGACGAGGAGTTCAGCGCCTGGGTGCGGGGCCGAACCCCGGCCGGCCGCTGGGGGAAGGTCGAGGACCTCGTCGGCGCCCTGCTCTTCCTCACCTCCCCCGCTTCGGACTTCGTCAACGGCCAGTTGCTGTACGTCGACGGCGGCATGCTGTCCGTCCTGTGACCCGGCCGACCCCCAGGGAGCCCCCATGCACGCGTGTGTTGTCCACGGAGCCGGTGACCTCCGGGTCGAGGAGCGGCCGTACGACGGTCCCGCGCCCGGTGAGATCGAGGTCGCCGTCGCGCTCGGCGGGATCTGCGGGTCCGATCTGCACTACTACCACCGGGGCCGGGTGGGCGACTTCGCGGTGAGCGAGCCCATGGTGCTCGGCCACGAGGTGGTCGGCCATGTCGCCGCGCTCGGTCCCGGGGTCGGGGGGCCGGACGTCCCGGCTGTCGGCGCGCCGGTCGCGATCCATCCGGCGACGCCCTGCGGGGTCTGCCCCGAGTGCGCGCGGGGCACCCGCAACGTCTGCGCCCACACCCGCTATCTGGGCAGCGCGGCCCACACCCCGCATGTGCAGGGCGGGTTCGCGCAGCGCCTCGCCGTGCCCGCCGGTCAGGTCCGGGAGCTGCCCGCCGGGCTCGACCTGCGCCGTGCCGTGCTCGCCGAGCCGCTGGCGGTGGCGCTGCACGCCGTGCGCCGGGCGGGCGAGGTGCGCGGCAAGCGGGTGCTGGTCGCGGGGGCCGGTCCGATCGGCTGTCTGGTGGTGGCCGCGCTGCGGCACGCCGGAGCCGCCGCGGTCGTCACCGGCGATCTGCACGAGGAGCCGCTGCGGATCGCGTCCGAGGTGGGTGCGACCGCGACCGCGCGGGCGGACCGGCCCGACGATCCGAACTGGGCCGGGGTCTTCGATGTGGCCGTGGAGGCGTCCGGCGCGCCCGCCGGGCTGCGCAGCTGTGTGGAGCGGGCGCGGCGGGGCGGCACCGTGGTGATGCTGGGGCTGCTGCCGCCCGGGGAGATCGGGCTGCTCGGCAATGTGGCGGTCACCCGTGAGCTGGAGCTGCGGGGTTCCTTCCGCTTCGACACCGAGTTCGACGAGGCCCTGTCCCTGCTGGCCCAGGGCCTCCCTGTCGATCCGGTCGTCACGCACACCTTCCCGCTGGAGCGGTCCGTCGCCGCCTTCGAGACCGCCCGGGACCGTACGGTCGCCTCGAAGGTGCTGCTGGATCTGACCGATCGGGCGTGAGCGGACGTCGACGGCCGTCCGTGGGCGTCAGACCTCGGTGAAGGTCCACAGCAGGTTGGTGCTGGTGCCCCAGGTCCACTGTTTGGCGACGGCGCCGGAGGAGACGTTCCCGCCGCCGTCGAGGACGAGTCCCGTGGTGCGGTTGGCGAGGGAATGGCGGCCGTCGCCCCGGTGGGTGATCAGCCACTGCTGGTCGGTGCCGCCGTCCCACGCCGCCTGCCGCACGGGGGCACCGTCGGCGGTGGCACCCCCTCCGTCGGCGACCATGCCGTTGGCCCGGTTCTCCAGCTTGTAGTGGCCGTCGCCGACGTGGACGGCGTGCCACTGGAGGGGTGCGGAGCCGTCCCAGGTCCGCTGCCTGAGGTCGGCGCCGTCGGGGCCCTCTCCCCCGCCGGCCAGGGCGAGTCCGTTGGTGACGTTGGTGATGCGGAACCGGGCGGAGGGGGCGAACATCACCTTCAGCGAGGTGATCCTCTGCCGGACCCGTGCGGTGTCCTCGGTGAACGTCCACGAGGTGCCGGTGAAGTCGTCGCCGGAGTAGCCGACCAGTTCGTGGCCCGGGGCGAGCTTCAGCGAGGAGAGGGCGCGCGGCGGCATGCCGGAGAGGGTGAGCTGTTCGGCCGTGTGGTCGCCGAGGGCGAGTACGGCGCTGTCGCCGGAGTAGTGGGCGTCCTCGTAGAGCACGGCTCCGGTGAGGGGCTGAAGGGCGGGGATCCGGCCGGTGAAGCGGAACTTGAGGACGTACGCCGGGGCCTCGAAGGGGGCCGTCGACGGGAGGGTCACCCGCAGACCGGCCGGTTCCTGGACCGGGTCGTCGAGGTCGATGTACGTACCGGCCGCGGAGTCGAGGAGTCGCACCGAGGACAGCGAGTCCAGGTCGATCCGGTCCGAGCCGAGCGTCTTGATCGTCAGCGAACCGCCGGGCCAGCCCAGGACCGTCGCGTACAGGACGGTGCCCGCCTTGTTCCGGGTGAAGCGGATGTCCTGCGGGGTACCGGCGGTGGGCCGGGTGAAGGAGCCGCCGCCCATCTTCGTCGGTCCCTCGCCGTACGCCGTCCAGGCGCGGGTGCCGTAGACCGACTCGCCGAAGCGCTTCAGGTAGTCGCCGATGCCGAGCAGGATGGCGCGCTGGCCCTGTGGGATCGTCCCGTCGGCCATGGGGGCGATGTTGAGGAGGACGGTGCCGTTCTTGCTGACGCGGTCGACGAACGAGTGCAGCATCTGCGCGAGCGAGTAGTAGCCGATGCCCTCGGTGTAGCACCAGCTGGAGTCGGAGATGCTGTCGTCGGTCAGCCAGTAGGGCGCGGTGAGGTCGGCGGGGCCGCCTCGCTCGTAGTCGAAGACCGAACCGTGGCTGTTGAAGCCGTCCTTGTAGGTGGCGACGACCTCCTTGCCCCACTTGTCGGCCTGGTTGAAGTAGTACGACAGGAAGTTCAGGCGCTGGGTCTCGTCGATGTGGTCGAGCCGCCAGTCCTGCCACAGGATGTCGGGCCGGGACCGGTCGACGACCTCCTTGAGCTTGTCGTACCAGAGCTGGTTCTCCGCCTCCGGACTCAGCTGCCCGTACAGCTTCTTGAGGCTCGGATCCGTCTGCCGGGGCGCGAACTCGAAGAAGCCGGTGTGGTTGTACGCGTGGTGCATGGCGACCAGGAGCTTCAGCTTCCGGGCGCGGATGGCGTCGGTGAAGAGCTTCAGCAGGTCCAGGCGCGGTCCCTTGGCCACGGAGTTCCACTCGTTGACCCGGCTGTCCCACATCGAGTAGCCGTCGTGGTGCTCGGCGACCGGTCCGGCGAACCGCGCGCCCGCGTCGACGAAGAGCTGGGCCCAGGCGTCGGGATCGAACGTCCCGCCGGCCGACGTCAGCTTCGGCGCGAACTCCACATGGCGGCCCGCGAGGTCGTCGGCCCCGTCGATGAAGTGGTGGTACGGCCAGGCGGCCGGGTCCCCGTACGTGGCGACGTGGTGCCGGTGCGCCCGCTGGTCAGGGATGTACATGTTGCGCGGATACCACTCGCTGTCGTACGCCGGGACGCTGAACGCCCCCCAGTGGAAGTAGATGCCGAACTTGGCGTCCCGGAACCACTCGGGGGCGGCGGGGTGCCGGTTCACGGAGTCCCAGGTCGGGGTGTAGGCCCTCGGGGCGGTCGGTGAACCCCCGGCCGCGAGCGCGTCGGTGGCCCCGGTGGCCGCCACGACGGCCGTGGCGCCGACCAGTAACGTGCGCCTGCTGATCGATTGCGACATAGGCACGAACGTCAGGCATGCGGACCACCGGTGTCAACGGTTGTGCAGTGATGAATGCGCCAAGAGGGAAGGGGGAGTTGACCGTTTTGGGCGATAATTCAAGGGTTCACCCGAGGCGAGACATCACATGTCTCCGACGGTGAGGGCGTCGGCTATCGATGACTCGGGGGCTGAGGTCAGCGGTAGAGGGCGGGGCGTTCGACGAGCTCCACCTCCGCGCGGACGCCCTCGGACTGGGCGCGGACGCCCGCCTCGGAGATCGCCGCGACGGCGTACCCGTCCCAGATGCCGGGCCCGGTGACCTCGCCGCGCCGGGTGGCGTCCACCCAGGCCTGGACCTGTCGGTCGTAGGCGTCCTCGAACCGCTCGAGGTAGCTCGGGGTGACCGTGCCGCCCCAGCGGCCCGCCGCGTTGACGAGCATGTCGTGCCCTTCGCCGATCCGGGCCGTGCCGTCCTCGCAGACGGCCTCGGCCTGCACCTGGTAGCCGTAGCGGGCGCTGAGGAAGATCTCGACGTCGACCACCGCGCCGCCGTCGGTCTCGAAGACGACGAGCTGCGGGTCGCTCAGGCCCTCGGGGGCGTGCGCGGACGGCCGGGGCCGCAGCACGGTGACGGCGGTGATCTCCTGGCCGAGCAGCCAGCGGGTGACGTCCATCTCGTGGGCCACGGAGTCGTTGATGGCCATGGCGTCGGTGAAACCGGGCGGGGGCGCGGCGTTGCGGTGCCGGTGGTGCAGCAGCAGCGGCCGGCCCAGGTCGCCGCTGTCCAGCAGGGCCTTGAGTTTGACGTACTCACGGTCGTAGCGGCGCATGAAGCCCACCTGCACCCGGCGCCGGCCCAGCCGCTGCTCCGCCTCCAGCAGCCGGAGCGCGGAGGCGGTGTCCGGGGTCAGGGGCTTCTCGCACAGGACGGGCAGATCGTGGGCGAACGCGGCGAGCAGGGCCGCCTCGTGCGCGGGGCCCGGGGAGGCGACGAGGACGGCGTCGACGCCGGGCGCGGCCAGTGCCTCGGTGAGGTCGCCGTAGGCCGCGCACCCCTCGACGCCGGCGGCGATCGCCCGGGCGCGGTCGATGTCGAGGTCGACGACGGCGGTCACCTGGGCGCCGCTGATCACCTTCGAGATCCGGCGCACGTGATCGGCGCCCATCCGGCCGGTGCCGACGACGGCGACGCCGAGGGAGCCCTGCTCGGTCATACCGTTCTTCCTTTCGTGGGGCCGCGACGGCGCCCGTTGTGGGCGGGCGCACAGGGTCTCGGTCTCCCCTGGGAAGCCCTTCCTCACGCCTGTGCGGTGGCTTCGCCGACGACGGGAGCGGCCCACACGGAATTCCGTTTCCCCTCGGGACGATCACCGGTTAGGCTCCCCCGGCGCACGTCAGGCGTGTGCACATCAAAATGGGGGCACGGGGGACATGGTCGACGATTTCGCCGATTCCGGAGCGGACTCGAGAGCGGATCAGGACACGGGGCCGCGAGCGGATACCCGAGGTGGTTCGCCGAAGGAGATGGGAACGGCGGCCCAGGTGGTCTCGGCGGTGGCAACCGTCGGTGTGCTGCTGGGCGGGATGTGGTTGCTGGCGGACCTCCTCGACACGACCCCCGAGAGCGTGGGTCCGGCCGTCTGCTCGTCCTCGGACGACGCCTCTCCGGCGGCCCGGGCCAAGGTCTCGGGCGCACAGCTGTGCACCGCGCTGAACCGCGCCGACCTGCCGAAGCTCCTCGGGACGCCCACCGAGCAGGCGGTGACCGCGTCGGGCAGCGAGAACGAGTCGACCTGGTTCGACGGCACCAAGACCGTCACCCCCGAGGCGAGCGTCGAACTCGACACGTACACCGTGGAGCTGTCGGCGTCGGACCAGGACCTCCCGGTCGCCGAGTCGGTCGACTATCTGGGCACTGGGGTCGAGACCAGGACGGTCCTCGGACATGCGGCGGCCCTGTACTCGGGCCGGACCATCTCCATCTCCTTCCGCCTCGACGGCGGGGACGCGCAGTCCGGTCCCGGCGGGGTCGCCCGGCAACTGCTGGTCGCGACCGACCCGAAGGACAGCGGCGGCACCTTCGAACTCGTCATCTACCGCCAGGACTCCCAGATACCCGACGACGAGGCCCTGTTCCGCGTCGCCGAGAAGGTCCTGCCGACACTCCCGGGCTGGAAGCCCGCGGCCTGACGCGCCGTCGGGGCCTCGGCGGTCCGGCGGCCTGCGATCCGCTCACCGACGTCAGTCGCACGCATGTGCGCGCACGCAAGCCCTGTCAGGGGCCTACGCCGACGGCTCCTCCAACGCGTCGACTCCCCAGGCGCCCGCGTGGGGACCGAACTCGTTCTCGGCGGCGCCCGCCGCCATGCGCGCGTTGCGGGCGTCGGCCTCCGGTCCGTCCGGCAGGTGGTAGTCCTCGCCCGCCCGCGCGGAACCGGCCTGCACCCGCGTGGCGGTGGCCAGCCGGCGGCTCACGTACCGGTCGAGCGCTTCGGGTACGTCGGCGGGTGTCGCGCCGACGAGGCAGTCCCCGAGCACGGCCGCGTCGACCAGGGCCTGGGCCGCGCCCTGGGCCTGGAAGGGCACCATCGCGTGGGCGCTGTCGCCGAGCAGGGTGATCCGGCCGGTGTTCCAGCGGGCGAGCGGGGCACGGGTGTGGATGCCGTGGCGCAGGACCGTCCCCGTCCTGCCGAGGACGTCGAGGACCCGGGGGTCCCACCCCTGGAACGCGCGCAGTTGCTCCTCCGGCTCGGCGCGGGCGGTCCAGGACTCCGGCGCGGTCTCGGTCCCGACGACGCCGACGGCGTTGAGCAGTTCCCCGCGACGGACCCAGTAGTGCACGAAGTGCCGGCCGGGTCCGAGCCAGAGCGCGTACTCCGGCAGGTCCAGATCCGCCACCTTCTCGGCGGGCAGCAGGGCCCGGTAGGCGGCGGTTCCCGAGTACAGGGCCGCGTCGGTGCCGAAGAGCCACTGGCGGGCCGCCGACCGTATGCCGTCCGCGGCGACGACGAGGTCCGCCCGCAGGCGCTCCCCGCGGGCCGTCGTCACCCACGCCGACCTGTCGTCCTGTCCGATGCCCACGACCGTGGTGTCCAGACGCACCGAACCGGCGGGGACGGAGTCGGCCAGCGCCCGGTGCAGATCGGCCCGGTGGACCTGGAGGTACGGCGCCCCGAAGGCCTCCTCGGCCTCGCGTCCCAGCGCGTAGTGGCAGATCTCGGTGCCGTCGGACCAGGTGCGAAAGCTCAGCCGGGACGGCCGGACGGACTGGGCGTCGACCGCGTCGAGCAGGCCGAGCCGGCGCAGGACGCGGGTGGCGTTGGGCGCGAGCTGGATGCCCGCGCCGATCTCGGTGAACCGGGGCGCCTGCTCGACGAGCGTCACCTCGCATCCGGCGCGCTCCAGACTCAGGGTGGCCGCCAGTCCGCCGATGCCCGCCCCCACGACGATCGCCCTCATGCCCCCACCTCAGGTCGACGTCGTTCCACGCTACCGGCGGACGAGAGGCGGGGGCAGCCGCGCGACGACGCGAAGTCGCCGCGCGTCGGCGCTCAGAGCGAGGGCCTGCCGTTCGGATCACGCCGGCTCCGGGCGACGGCGCCCGACGCCGCCGGTGAGCGGGGCGCGACCGGCAGATGCCCGTCCCACGCCCCGCGGACACGGCAGATGCGCGCGCCGCGCCCCGGGCGTGAGCCGAGCGACGGCCCTAGGCCCGCTCCACCGGGATCCACAGTTCCGCGTCGGCCTGTGCCGCGTCGGGCGAGAGCCTGGTCCGCAGGATCTCGGGACCGGGACGGCTCCGGTACGGATTGGACGGGAACCACTGGGTGAACACGTCCCGCCACAGGTGCTGCAGCGCCTGCGGGAAGGGCCCGGAGTTCTCGAACACGGCCCACGTCCCGGCCGGGACGACCAGCTCGTCCATGTTCTCGGGGGCGGCGGCTCGTGTCACCGCCCCGTGGAAGTAGTCGAGTTCGGTGCCCTCGGCCCGGCCCGCGTCGATGTTGTCGCTGATCGAGACGATCCCCTTCGGTTCCTGGTCGGACAGGCTCTCGATCCGGTCGAGCGTCTCCCGTCCGAGGCCCCGGATGAAGTCGGCGATCGCCGGGTTCATCCCCTCGTGCACGAGCGGGACACGGGTCTTCCTCCCCACCACCCGGAACTCCTCCTTCTCCACGATGCGGTATCGCATGCTGCTGCTCCCTTCGACGACGAGGCGGAAGGACATCCGGGGCTGCGACCGCAGACTCGCACCGGTCCGCCGGGCCTCCCCGGGGCCGACGCCGTGCAGGGCGCGGAACGCCCGTGCGAACGCCTCCCCGGAGCCGTAGCCGTAGCGCACCGCGATCTCCAGCAGCGTCCGCTCGTCGGCCAGCACCTCGGCACCGGCCACGGTCAGCCGCCGTCGTCGCACGTACTCCGACAGCGGCATGCCCGCGAGCGCGGAGAAGAGCCGCCGCAGGTGGTACTCCGACGTCACCGCGATCCGTGCCAGGTCCGCCACGTCGATCGACTGATCGAGATGGCGCTCGATGTGCTCCATGGCCTGGTTGAGCCGCTCCAGCACCCCGGCCTCCTTCCTTTCGACCCCCACGCTAGGAAGCGGCCACCCCGCCCCACCCGACATCCTGTGCCCGCTCCGGTCGGGTCACCAAGGAGCTCGGGACAGGCTGACGCTCAGGCGAGGGTGACCTCGACCGGCAGCTTCTTGATGCCGTTGACGAAGTTCGAGCGGACGCGCGGGACGTCACCGGCGAGGCGGATGTCGGCGAGGCGCGGGATCAGCTCCTCGAACATGATGCGGATCTCGGTGCGGGCCAGCAGGTTGCCCAGGCACAGGTGCGGGCTGCCCTTGCCGAAGGTGACGTGGTCGTTGTCGGCGCGGGCGACGTCGAGGTCGTAGGGGTTGCCGAAGACCTCCTCGTCGCGGTTGCCGGAGGCGTACCACATGACGACCTTGTCACCCTCCTTGATCCGCTTGCCGCCGAGTTCGACGTCACGGGTCGCGGTGCGGCGGAAGTGGTAGACGGGGGACGCCCAGCGCAGGAACTCCTCCGTCGCCACCGGGATCAGGGAGGGGTCCTCCTGGAGGCGGGCGAGCTGCTCCGGGTGCTGGAGCAGGGCCAGCATCGAGTGGGTGATGGTGTGGCGGGTGGTCTCGTTGCCGGCGACGACCAGCAGCAGGAAGTAGTTGTCGAAGTCCTGCGCGGAGAGCGGGACGCCGTCGCGCGGGGTGGTGTTGACCAGTCTGGAGACCAGGTCGGTGCCGTCGCCGCCGCGGCGCTGCCGGGCCAGTTCGCGGCCGTACTCGAAGACTTCGAGGGAGGCGGGCGAGCGGAACGGCAGATGCTTGAACTGCTCGCTCTCCGCGCTGTTCAGCAGGACGTCCGCGTAGTCGGGGTCGGTGTTGCCGATGATGCGGTTGCCCCAGTCGATGAGCTTCTGGTTGTCCTCCGGGGGGACGTCGAGCAGGCGGGCGAGGACGTTGATGGGGAAGTCGGCGGAGACGTCGGCGACGAAGTCGAAGGTGCCCTTGGCGAGGGCCGCGTCGAGGGTGGTGGCGGTCAGACCGCGCAGGAAGTCGGTGTAGCTGTTGATGACGCTCGCGCCGAACTGGCGCTGGATGACGCTGCGCAGGGCGCGGTGGCGGACGCCGTCCAGTTCGAGGATGGAGGCGCGGGTCCTGATCTGGTCCTCGTCCACCTCCTCCAGGTTGACGAACCTCGTCGAGGTGAAGGTCTGGGCGTCGCGGTCGACGCGGGCGATGTCGGCGTGCCGGGTGACCGCCCAGAAGCCGGAGTTGGGGGCCTCCTCGGGCTGCCAGTGGACCGGGTCCTGGTGGCGCAGGGTGTGGAACATGCGCCACGGGGTGACACCGTCGGTGAAGTTGTCGAGGTCGGCGAGGTCCACGTCGTCCAGCGGCATGGGTTCCTGCACGGCCTCGCGCACGGAGGCGGGGCGGGCTGAAGTGGTCATGGTGGGGGTGCTCCCAGGCGTCACAGGTGGTAGGCGTACTCGGTGAACTCCCAGTCGGTGACGTGCCGTTGGAAGCGTGCGACCTCGTCGCGCTTGTAGCTGAGGTACGAGGCGGTGAAGGCCTTGCCGAGGATCTCGGTGAGGGCGGTGTCCGCCTCCAGGGCGTCGAGGGCGGCGGAGAGGTTCGCCGGCAGCACGGCCGACCTGGCGGTGTCGTAGCCGTAGCCCTCCAGCGGGGCCGGGGGTTCCTCGCCCGCCCGGACGCCGAGCAGTGCTGCGGCGATCGTGCCCGCGATCAGCAGGTACGGGTTGGCGCCGGCGTCGCCGAGGCGCAGTTCGAGCCGGGCGCCGGAACCGCGCTCGGGCGGGATGCGGACCATGGCGCTGCGGTTGTCCAGGCCCCAGTCGATCAGCCAGGGGGCGAGGGTGTCCGGGCCGAAGCGTTTGTAGGAGTTGACCGTCGGGTTGGCGAGGGCGGCGAGCGCCGGGGCGTGGGTGAGGACCCCGGCGATGGCGTGGCGGGCGGTGTCGGACAGTCCGTGGCGGCCCTCGGGGTCGTCGAAGGCGTTGCGGCCGTGCTCGTCGTCGCAGGACAGGTGGAGGTGGAAGCCGGAGCCGCCCGCGTCGTTGAAGGGTCTGGCCATGAAGGTGGCGAGACGGCCCTCCTTGCGGGCGAGTTCCTTGACGGCCGCCTTGAAGCGGAACGCGCGGTCGGCGGCGGAGAGCGCCTCCGAGTGGGCCAGGTTGATCTCGAACTGGCCGCCGTCGAACTCGTGGTTACCGTTGGTGACGCCGATGCGCAGGTCGCGGAGGTGGCGCAGGGTGCGCAGCAGATGGTTGTCGGGGTCGGCGCGCAGTCCGGCGGTGTAGACGGCGCCGGTGGTGCCCGAGTAGCGCCGCCACCCGCTCGGGGAGGCGGGGTCCGCGTCGCAGAGGAAGTACTCGAGTTCGGGGCCGACCACGGGGCGCAGACCCTCGTCGGCGCAGTGCGCGAGCACCGAGCGCAGCAGATCGCGGGGGGATTCGGGGGCGGGTGCCCCGGTCGCGGGGTCGATGGTCTCGCCGAGGCAGGAGGCAACGCCGGGCTCCCAGGGGAGGGCGACCAGGGTGTCGAGGTCGGGCCGTACGTGGATGTCGGGCAGGCCCGCGTCCAGACCACCGGCCACGGGGACGACGTCGCCCTGGGGGGAGGTGTGGTAGACCGCCCGGCAGAAGGCGAGCCCGTGCTCGCAGGCCGTCGGCAACTGGTCGAGCAGCACGTCCCGGGCCCGGTCGGTACCGATCAGGTCGGGATAGGTCACCCGGACCACGTCGATGCCCTCGGCGGCCAGCCGCTCCTGGTGTTGCCGGACGGCCGGTGTTTCGGATGCGCTCACCGTTGACTCCTCGACGACTGAGGCCGTTTGTTTGATGCCAAACGATAGGAACGGGCGAAGCGGCCCGCAAGGGGCCGGGGGCGAAAAAATTATCCACTCGGACAGGTATTGACCAGGGGTGCCCCGCTTCCTATGTTGTTTGGAGTCAAACGAGCTACTCGGGAGGACCGACCATGAAGGTCGTCGTCGACATGAACAAGTGCCAGGACCACGGACAGTGCGTCTTCGCCGCCCCCGACGTCTTCCAGCTCGACGAGAACGGACATCTGGCCTACATCAGCGACCCCGACGACACGCTCCTCGACGAGGTCGAGGAAGCCGCCGACGTCTGCCCGCTCCAGGCCATCCGGATCGAGGGCTGAGCCCCATGACAGGGACGGACACGGTGACGGACGCGGGGCCGGGAACGGACGCGGGGGCGGGGGCGGGCCGTGTGGTCGTCGCCGGCGCTTCCATGGCCGGTCTGCGCGCCGCCGAGCAGCTGCGCGCGGCGGGCTGGGCCGGGGCGATCACCCTGGTCGGCGAGGAACCGCACATGCCCTACAACCGGCCTCCGCTCTCCAAGGAGGTGCTGGCCGGGAAGGCACCCTTCGAGTCGCTGGCCTTCCGGCCGCGCGCGAGCGTGGCCGACGTGGAGTGGCGGCTCGGCACGAAGGTCGTCGCCTCCCGCCTCGCCGAGCGGACCGTCGTCCTCGACGACGGGTCGCGGCTGTCGTACGACGGTCTGGTCGTCGCCACCGGTATGCGGCCCCGCCGCCTGTCCTGTCCCGGCCCGCTCGCCGGACGGCACACCGTCCGCACCCTCGCCGACGCCCAGGGCCTGCGGGCGGAGCTGACCCGGCCCGGTGTCCGGGTGGTCGTGGTCGGGGCCGGGTTCATCGGCTGCGAGGTGGCCGCCACCGCCGTGGGCCTCGGCGTCGCCGAGGTGACGGTCGTCGATCCGCTGCCGCTGCCCATGGTCGGCCCGCTCGGCGAACTGCTCGGGCACGCCCTGCTGCGACGGCACGAGGAGCGCGGGGTGCGGTTCGCGCTCGGTGCCGGGGTCGCCGGGTTCGAGGGCGAGGAGCGGGTCACGGGTGTGGTGCTCGACGACGGGACCGTACTGGCCGCCGATGTGGTCGTGGAGTCGGTGGGCTCGCTCGCCAACGTGGAGTGGCTGGAGGGCAACGGCCTCGACCTGACCGACGGGGTCCTCACCGACGAACAGCTGCGGGTCGGCGGCCACACGAACGTCGTCGCGGTCGGCGACATCGCCCGCTTCCCCAACGCCCGCTACGACGGTGTGCCCCGCCGGGTCGAGCACTGGTCCATCCCCACGGACACCGCCAAGCACGCCGCGAAGGTCCTCACCGGCGCCGAGCCCGCGCCCTTCGCGCCGCTGCCCACCTTCTGGAGCGACCAGCACGACTTCCGGTTGCAGTCCTTCGGCGCGCCCGTCCTCGGCAGGCACGACGTGCGAGTCCTGGACGGTGACCCCGACGGCGACGTCCTGGTCGGCTACCACCACGGCGGCCGGCTGGTCGGGGTCGTCGCGCTCGGCGGACCCGCGACCGTGTCCGCCGCCGCCCGCCACCGCACCGAACTGCTCCAGCAGCCCGCCCTCACCGCGTAAGGACCTCCCGACCATGACCAGTGTCCGTGGATACTTCCACCCCAAGACGGCGAGCGGAGCCTCGTCGCTGATCCCGTCGCCGCCGTGGCACTACTCGGGCGACCTGCTCACCGTCGAGTACCGCACGGACCCGGCGCGGGTGCGTGAACTGCTGCCGGAACCTCTGGAGTTGGCCGACGAGGACCCCGGTGCGGTCGCGCTGATCTGGGCCGACTGGCAGTCCTGCTCGGCGTCGGGGGCGGAGCTGCTGGATCCGGTGCGTTCCCAGTACAAGGAGGCCTTCGTGGTCGTGCGCTGCCGGTACAAGGGGCGGACGTACTCGCGGTGCGTCTACATCTGGGTCGACAAGGACTTCGCGATCGCCCGCGGGCTGCACCAGGGGTATCCGAAGAAGCTCGGGTCCATCCACCAGACGCGGCCCCATCCGTACGGGCCCGCTCCGCGGATCGCGGCCGGGGCGCGGTTCGGGGCGACTCTGGCCGCGGCGGACCGGCGGTTGGCCCAGGCGGTGGTGAGGCTGCGGGAGCCGGCGGAGACGAACGGGTTCGTGAACGCGCATCCCATGGCGCATCACCGGTGGCTGCCGTCGATCGAGGCCGGGAAGGGGTTGGCGCTGGACGAGTTGATCGAGACCGGGGCGGCGGCCTTCGAGGGAGGTCGACCGTGGGTCGGTGACGCCGAGTTGGAGTTGTTCGAGGCGCCGACGGAGGAGCTGGCGCGACTGTCGGTCGAGGAACCCATCGCGGCGTACTACCGGCAGGTGGGGGTTGTCTGGGACGGCGGACGGTTGTTGGAGTCCGGGACGTCCGAAGCGGCTGCCGAGTGAGGTACGTGGGCGGCTGCGGGTCGCTCGTGGCTGGTCGCGCCCACGCGGCGGAGCCGCACATCGATACAGCCCCGCGCCCCTGAAGGGGCGCGGCCGTTCCCCTCTTCGTACATCTGGAGCCATCCTCATGTCTGAGAAAATTGTCGTCGCCGGAGTCTCCGTCGACACCCGGCACTGGATCGGTGGGCGGCGGGTCGGCTCTGCCGGGACCTTTGCCGATGTCTCTCCCATCGACGGCCGTGTCCTCGGTGAGATCGCCCGAGGCGGGGCCGCCGAGGTCCAGGCCGCCGTCGCCGCTGCCCGGGACGCCTTTCCCGGTTGGGCCGCCACTCCCCGCGCCGAGCGCGCCCGGATTCTGCACGCCATCGCCGACGGGGTCGAGAAGCGGCTCGAAGAGCTGGCGATCGTCGAGACGAACGACAACGGGGCGTTGTTGCGCTCCCATCGGCGTGGCGTCATGCCGCGGGTGGCGCACAATTTCCGGTTCTTCGCCGACTGGCTGCTGACGCTGGAGCACAAGGACTTCGAGACACGCGGGCACACCAATCACGTGAGCTGGGACCCCGCCGGGCCGTCCGTGCTGATCACTCCGTGGAACGCGCCGCTGATGCTGGCCACCTGGAAGGTCGCCCCGGCCCTGGCCGCCGGCAACTCGGTGATCCTGAAGCCGGCCGAGTGGACCCCGCTCACCGCGTCGCTGCTGGCGGACATCGCCGCCGAGGCGGGGCTGCCCGCCGGGGTGCTCAACGTCGTCCAGGGGTACGGCTCGGAGGTCGGCGACGCGCTCACCTCGCATCCGGACGTCCGGCGGATCAGCTTCACCGGGTCGGTGCCGACGGCCCGGCGGATCGCCGCGTCGGCGGCGCCGAACCTCACCCCGCTCAGCCTCGAACTGGGCGGCAAGTCACCGCTGTTGGTGTTCGCGGACGCCGATCTGGACCTGGCGGTGGACCTCGCGGTGGAGCAGTACGACAACGCCGGGCAGGTCTGCCTGGCCGCGACGCGGTTCCTCGTCGAGGAGTCGGTCGCCGAGGAGTTCACCCGGCGGTTCGTGGAGAGGGCCGGCGCCCTGCGCCAGGGCGACCCCCGGGACGAGTCCACCGACATCGGGCCCAACATCCATCCCCGGCAGCTGGAGAAGATCGACGGGTTCGTGCGGCGGGCGGTCGCGGCCGGGGCCCGGGTGGTCATCGGCGGGCACCCGGGCGAGGGCCAGTACTACGCGCCCACGCTGCTCACCGATGTCGCCCAGGACTCGGAGATCGTGCAGGAGGAGGTCTTCGGGCCTGTGCTGACCCTGCAGACCTTCACCGACGAGGACGAGGCCGTCCGACTCGCCAACGACACCCGCTTCGGGCTGGCCGCCACCCTCGCCACCGGTGACCCCGAGCGCGCCGCACGGGTCACCGAGCGGTTGGTCGCGGGAACGGTGTGGGTGAACTGCTTCTTCGTACGCGACCTCCAGGCGCCCTTCGGCGGCTCCCGTCAGTCCGGGGTCGGCCGGGAGGGCGGCACCTGGAGCTTCGACTTCTACTGCGACCTGAAGAACACCGTCACCGCACCGAACGGATGGAACAGCCATGGGTGAGATCGTCGGGGCGGGACTCCTCGCCCACGTCCCCACCATCGTCCTGCCGGAGGCCGACCGGCTGGAGCTCAACGAGGGCAAGGAGATCACCCTCGTCACCGGCCTCGAGGAGCTGCGCAGGGACGTCTTCGACCGCGACGACTACGACACCGTCGTCGTCCTCGACTCGCACTGGGCGACCACGGTCGAGTTCGTCGTCGCCGCGCAGGCGCGCCGCGCCGGCCTCTTCACCTCCGAGGAGCTGCCGCGCGGGATGTGCCGGATGCCCTACGACTTCCCCGGCGACCCCGAACTCGCCCTCAACATCGAGAAGTTCGCGGACAAGCACGGCACGTGGATCACCGCGATCGAGGACGAGTACCTGCCGATCTACTACGCCACGATCAACCTCTGGAAGTTCCTCGGCGAGGGGCTGCCAGACAAGCGGTGGGTGACCATCGGGGTCTGTCAGACCGGGGACATGGAGGACCATCTGCGGCTGGGGCGCGCACTCGCCGACGGGATCGCCGCCACCCCCGGGCGACGGGTGCTGGTCATCGCCTCGGGTGCCCTGTCGCACACCTTCTGGCCGCTGCGCGAGCTGCGCGACCACGAGGCCAGCGATCCGGCGCACATCTTCACGCCGGAGGCCCGCGCGGCCGACGAGGAGCGGATCGCCTGGTTCAAGGAGGGCCGACACGACAAGGTCCTCGACACCATGGACGAGTTCTGGAAGTTCAAGCCCGAGGCCAAGTTCTTCCACTACCTGATGATGGCGGGCGCGCTGGGCGAGCGGGCCTGTGTCGCCAGGGCCCGGCAGTACGGGGAGTACGAGAACTCCGTCGGTACCGGTCAGGTCCACCTCTGGTTCGACCGCCCCGCCGACGGCTGGACCGGCGGCATCCCTACGACCACTTCGGAGCCCACCCATGCCTGAGTACCGCCGCATCCTCCTCGACGGCGCCGCCGTCCAGGTCACCGTCGACGGGGAGGAACTCGTCGCCGGGGACGGCCGTCGCGTCAAGACCGAGGAGGCGCACCACCTGCCGCCGGTCGTGCCGTCGAAGGTGGTCGCCGTCCACCTCAACCACCGCAGCCGGGTCGACGAGTTCCGGATCGAACTCCCCGACACGCCCACGTACTTTCACAAGCCGACCTCGTCCCTCAATTCCCACAAGGGTGCGATCGTCCGCCCCGAGGGCTGCAAGTGGCTCAACTACGAGGGCGAGGTCGCCATCGTCATCGGGAGGACCGCGAGGAACGTCTCGCCGGCCGAGGCGGGCGCGTTCATCGCCGGCTACACCATCGCCAACGACTACGGCCTGCACGACTTCCGTGACACCGACGCCGGTTCGATGCTGCGGGTGAAGGGGTCCGACACCCTCTGCCCCCTCGGCCCCGGCCTGGTCACCGGCTGGGACTTCCACGGCAAGCGGCTGCGGACGTACGTCAACGGCGAGGTCGTCCAGGACGGCTCGACGGACGAGATGAAGTGGGACATGCACTACCTCGTCGCCGACATCGCCCGCACCATCACGCTGTATCCGGGTGACGTGCTGCTGTCCGGCACCCCGGCCAACTCCCGGCCCGTGCAACCCGGTGACGTCGTGGAGGTGGAGGTGGAGGGTCTCGGCCGGCTCACCAACCACATCGTGACCGGCCCCACCGCCGTGCGCGCCGACGTCGGCGCGCAGCCCACCGAGTCCGAGGAGGTCCTGTCCACGGCGCTCGGCGGCGACTGGGAGTTCCGCGGCATCCGCCCGCCCCGGCGGTGACGTCGCAGCGGGTCCCGAGGCGCCGACGGCCACGCACCCGGCTGGTCTCCGGCGCACTCGACGGTCTCGTCCCGCACCGGCTCGTCCTCGACTAGCCCGAGGTCGTGGCCCCGGGCGTCCGACGTCCGGGGCCTTCCGGCGTTCCCGCACACGCCTGTCGCACCGGCCGAAAATCTTCACCCGACCCCCTTGCCAAACGGATAGGGCCAGCCCACGATGAGGCAACTCGTTTGGGCCTAAACGAATCCATCCTCCCCGTCCCCGACAGGTGATCCGAGTGGACAGTCAGACGGCGGTCGCCCCGCACAGCTCACAAGAACCATCCACCGCAGGCAGGCTCAAGCCCGACTCCCTCGGCGTCCTGGGCATCCTCTTCTTCGTCCTTTCCGCCCAGGCCCCGCTGACCGGCATCGCCGGAGCCGTCCCCATCGCCGTCGTCATCGGCAACGGGGCCGGCGTCCCCGCCGCGTACCTCGCGGCCGGCGTCGTGATCCTGCTGTTCTCCATCGGCTTCGTCGCCATGGGCCGCCACGTCGTGGACGCCGGCGCCTTCTACACGTACATCGGCAAGGGGCTGGGCCGCTCGGCCGGCTCCGGCAGCGCCGGCGTCGCGCTCTTCGCCTACTGCGCCATCCAGGCCGCGATGTACGGGCTCTACGGCGCCACGGTGAGCGGCCTCGTCGAGCACTACGCCGAGGTGCACCTCGCCTGGTGGGTGTGGGCGCTGGTCACGATGGTGGTGGTCCAGGTCCTCGGCGCCGCCGGGATCGAGATGGGTGCCAAGCTGCTGGCCGTGTTCGTCCTGGCGGAGTTCAGCATCCTGATCGCCTTCGCCGTCGTCACCTTCGTCAAGGGCGGCGGCCCCGAGGGGCTGGGCCTCGCCGACAGCTTCTCGCCGGACGCGGCGCTCCAGGGCGCTCCCGGTGTGGCGCTGATGTTCGCCGTGGCGTCGATGTTCGGTTTCGAGGCGACCGCCATCTACGGCGAGGAGGCCCGGGAGCCCAGAAGGACCGTCCCGCGCGCCACCTATCTGTCGGTCGCGGTGGTCACCGGTTTCTTCGCCTTCACCTCGTGGATGCTGGTCTCCGCGCACGGCGCGTCCCGGGCGACGGCCGAGGCGGGCAAGGCGCTGGAGGGCGGCGACGCCGCCGGCTGGGTCTTCGCACCCATCGCGGCGGAGTTCGGCGCCTGGACCGGCGACGTCCTGCCCGTGCTGCTGGCCACCTCGCT
Organism: Streptomyces sp. SP18BB07; assembly: GCF_036322545.1. Classification (NCBI taxonomy): domain Bacteria; kingdom Bacillati; phylum Actinomycetota; class Actinomycetes; order Kitasatosporales; family Streptomycetaceae; genus Streptomyces; species Streptomyces sp. SP18BB07. The sequence continues at coordinate 14,735 of NZ_JAQYWT010000284.1, read as the reverse complement.
GTTCGCCGGCATCCTCGCGTTCCACAACTCCGCCAACCGCTATCTGTTCTCCCTGGGCCGCGAGGGCCTGCTGCCGCGCGGGCTGACCTCGCTGAACGGGCGCCACTCCCCCTGGGCGGCCGGCATCGCGCAGACCGTGATCGCGGCGGCCCTGGTCGTACCGTTCGCCCTGCTGGGCAAGGACCCCGTGCTGACGCTGTTCTCCTGGTTCAGCGGCGTGGCCGTCCTGGCGATGATGCTGCTGTACTTCCTGACCTCCGTCTCCGTGGTCGTCTTCTTCCGCCGCTCCCGTGCCGACACCCGGCCCTGGAACACCCTGATCGCACCGGTCCTCGGCGCGCTCGGCATCGCCGGGGCGATCTGGCTGATCATCGAGAACTTCACCACGCTCATCGGCGGCGACCGGACCACCGCCGTGTGGCTGCAACTGACCGTTCCCGCGGTGCTGGTCCTGGGGCTCGTCGTGGCACGGCTGACCCGCGGCGCCCGGACCGTCACGGACTGACCGCGGTCCGCGACGCACCCGCCCACGCAAGGACAAGAAGAGGAGAGCCGATGCCCGCCCCCGCCCACGACACCCTGCTCCGTCGCGCCAAGGAACTGGAGCTGCCCGGCCGGCACCACATCGACGGGGTGGACGAGCCGGGCGGGGGCGCCTCCTTCGCCGTCGTGTCACCCCGCGACGGGCAGCTTCTCGTCGAGGTCGCCGACGCCGGGAGCGCCGAGGTCGACCTCGCCGTGACCGCCGCCCGCCGCGCCTTCGACTCCGGCCCCTGGCCCCGTCTCGCCCCCGCCGACCGGGGCCGGATCCTGCTCCGCGTCGCCGAACTCCTCGAAGAACAGCGGGAGAAGCTCGCCCTGACCATCACCCTGGAGATGGGCAAGCCGTACACGGAGGCCCACGACATCGAACTGCGGGCCGCGATCAACACGTTCCGCTGGTACGGGCAGCTGACCGACAAACTCACCGACGAGTCGCCCCACACCGCCCCCGACGCCCTGGCCCTGGTCACCCGGGAGCCCGCCGGTGTCGTGGGCGCGGTGGTGCCGTGGAACTTCCCTCTGACCCTGGCGAGTTGGAAGGTCGCCCCGGCGCTGGCGGCCGGCTGCACGGTCGTCCTGAAGCCGTCCGAGAACTCCCCGCTGTCCGCGCTGCTGCTCGGCCGGATCGCCACGGAGGCGGGACTGCCGCCGGGTGTCCTCAACGTCGTCACCGGCGACGGGCCCACGGCCGGGCGGGCCATCGGACTCCACCCCGGCGTGGACGTCCTGGCGTTCACCGGGTCCACGCCGGTCGGCCGGCACTTCCTGCGCTACGCCGCCGACTCCAACCTCAAACGCGTCTGGCTGGAACTGGGCGGCAAGTCACCGAACATCATCCTGCCCGACGCCCCCGACCTGGAGAAGGCCGCCGCCACCGCCGCCTGGGGCATCTTCTTCAACCAGGGCGAGATGTGCACCGCGCCGTCCCGGCTCCTGGTGCACTCCTCCGTCGCCGAACGCGTCACCGAGGCGATCGTGGCCCGCGCCCGGGAACTGCGCGTCGGCGACCCGCTCGACCCGGCCACCGAGATGGGCGCCCTGGTCCGCGAGGCCCACCTCGACCGGGTCCTCGACCACATCGGCACCGGCGTCGAGGAGGGCGCGCGGCTGCTGGTCGGCGGCGAGCGCGACCTGCACCACACCGGCGGCAGCTATCTGCGGCCCACCGTCTTCGACCGGGTGGAGCCGGGTATGCGGCTGGCCCGCGAGGAGATCTTCGGCCCCGTCCTGTCCGTGCTCACCTTCGACGACCTCGACGAGGCCGTACGGCTGGCCAACGCCACCGAGTACGGCCTCGCCGCCGGGCTGTGGACCTCCGACCTGTCGACCGCCCACCGGGTCTCGCGCGCGCTGCGGGCCGGCACGGTGTGGGTCAACTGCTACGAGGAGGGCGACCTGACCGTCCCGTTCGGCGGGATGAAGCAGTCGGGCAACGGCCGTGACAAGTCGGCCCACGCCCTGGAGAAGTACACCGAGCTGAAGACGACCTGGATCCAGCTGTGATCCGACCCCCTGCCCGGCCCTTGATAGCCGTACCTGCCCGTTTCGCCGCCACGACCTCCGCACTGCGGTACGCCGCCGAGGTCAACGCCCGCGCGCTGATCGAGGCCGTGTGGCGGGCGGGCGGTGAACCCGCGAGCATCCACCCGGCGCCCGACGGCGACGTGACCGCGCGCCTCGCCCGCTTCGACGGGGTCCTCCTCCCGGGCGGCGGCGACCTCGCCCCGTACCGCTACGGCGCCGCCGACACCCACGCCAGTGTCTACGACGTCGACGAGACGCAGGACGCCTTCGACCTCGAAGTCGCCGGCACCGCCTTGCACTCGGGCATCCCGCTGCTGGCCGTCTGCCGGGGACTCCAGGTCGTCGACGTCGCCCTCGGCGGCACCCTGGAGCAGGACATGGGCGGCCCGGAACACGAACACCGCCACCTCGTGCACCCGGTGGCGATCCGGCGCGGCACCCTCCTGGAGCGGGCCACCGGCGCGCAGAAGGTGGAGGCGTCCTGCTACCACCACCAGCGGGTGGACCGGCTGGGCGAGGGACTGGAGGTCACCGCCCGCGCCGCCGACGGCACGGTGGAGGGGCTGGAACTCCCCCGCTCCCCCGGCTGGTTCACCGCCGTGCAGTGGCACCCCGAGGACACCGCTCACGAGGACCCCGCGCAGCAGGGACTGTTCGACGCCCTCGTACGGGCCGCCGGGGACCGGCGCTGAAACACTCGCGGGCGGGGGTGCGGGAGAGGCGCGACGCCCCGCACCCCCGCCCGTCGTCAGCTGTCGCCGCCCTCCAGGTCGCCCTCGGTCTCCAGGTACACCTGGCGCAGCCCCTCCAGCACCGCCGGATCTGGCTTCTCCCACATCCCGCGCGACTCCGCCTCCAGCAGCCGCTCGGCGATGCCGTGCAGCGCCCAGGGGTTGGCCTGCTGGAGGAACTCGCGGTTGGTCTCGTCCAGGACGTAGGTCTCGGTGAGCTTGTCGTACATCCAGTCGGCGATCACACCGGTGGTGGCGTCGTAGCCGAACAGGTAGTCGACGGTGGCGGCGAGTTCGAAGGCGCCCTTGTAGCCGTGGCGGCGCATCGCCTCGATCCACTTGGGGTTGACGACGCGGGCCCGGAAGACCCTCGACGTCTCCTCGACGAGGGTGCGGGTGCGGACCGTCTCGGGCCGGGTGGAGTCGCCGATGTACGCCTCGGGGGCCGTGCCGCGCAGCGCGCGGACGGTGGCGACCATGCCGCCGTGGTACTGGAAGTAGTCGTCGGAGTCGGCGATGTCGTGCTCGCGGGTGTCGGTGTTCTTCGCGGCCACCTCGATCCGCTTGTACGCCGTCTCCATCTCCTCACGGGCCGGACGGCCGTCCAGCTCCCGGCCGTAGGCGTAGCCGCCCCACACCGTGTAGACCTCGGCGAGGTCGGCGTCGGTCCGCCAGTCCCGGGAGTCGATGAGCTGCAGCAGTCCGGCGCCGTACGTGCCGGGCCGGGAGCCGAAGATCCGGGTGGTGGCCCGGCGTTCGTCGCCGTGCTCGGCCAGGTCCGCCTGGACGTGGGCGCGGACGTGGTTGACCTCGGCCGGCTCGTCGAGGGAGGCGGCCAGCCGTACGGCGTCGTCGAGCAGCCCGATGGTGTGCGGGAACGCGTCCCGGAAGAAGCCCGAGATGCGCAGGGTGACGTCGATACGGGGACGGCCCAACTCCTCGGCCGGAATGGCCTCCAGACCGGTCACGCGGCGGGACGCGTCGTCCCAGACGGGCCGGACGCCGAGCAGGGCCAGGGCCTCCGCCACGTCGTCGCCCGCCGTGCGCATCGCGCTCGTCCCCCACAACGACAGCCCGACCGACGTGGGCCATTCGCCGTTGTCGGCGCGGTAGCGCTCCAGCAGGGAGTCGGCGAGGGCCTGGCCGGTCTCCCAGGCAAGGCGGGAGGGGACGGCCTTGGGGTCGACGGAGTAGAAGTTCCGGCCGGTCGGCAGGACGTTGACCAGGCCCCGGAGCGGGGAGCCCGAGGGCCCCGCAGGGACGAAGCCGCCGTTCAGGGCGTGGACGGTGTGGCCGAGTTCGGCGGTGGTCGCCGCGAGCCGGGGTACGACCTCGCGGGCGGCGAACTCCAGGATGGCGGTGACCTGTTCGCCGCGCTCGGCGGGGACGTGCGCCGCCACGACCGTGGGGACGGCGGCCGGGTCCCAGCCCGCGTCCTCCATCGCCTGGACCAGCGCGCGGGCCTTGTCCTCGGCCTCGTCGGCCGTGGTGCGGGTCGCGGCGGACTCGTCGAGGCCGAGGGCCTCCCGCAGGCCGGGCAGGGCCTGGGTGCCGCCCCAGATCTGGCGGGCGCGCAGGACGGCGAGGACCAGGTTGACGCGGTCGGCGTCCGCCGGGGGGTTGCCGAGGACGTGCAGGCCGTCGCGGATCTGGGCGTCCTTGACCTCGCAGAGCCAGCCGTCGACGTGCAGCAGGAAGTCGTCGAAGCCGTCGTCCTCCGGACGGTCGTTCAGGCCCAGGTCGTGGTCGAGCTTGGCGGCCTGGATGAGGGTCCAGATCTGGGCGCGGATCGCGGGGAGCTTCGCCGGGTCCATGGAGGAGATCTGGGCGTACTCGTCGAGGAGTTGCTCCAGACGCGCGATGTCGCCGTAGGAGTCCGCGCGGGCCATCGGCGGAACCAGGTGGTCGACGAGGGTGGCGTGCACACGGCGCTTGGCCTGGGTGCCCTCGCCCGGGTCGTTGACCAGGAACGGGTAGACCAGCGGCAGGTCGCCGAGGGCGGCGTCGGGGCCGCACGCGGCGGACAGGCCCGCGTTCTTGCCGGGCAGCCACTCCAGGTTGCCGTGCTTGCCGAGGTGGATCATCGCGTCGGCACCGAAGCCGCCGTCGTCGGCGCGGGCGGCGATCCAGCGGTAGGCCGCCAGGTAGTGGTGGGAGGGCGGGAGGTCCGGGTCGTGGTAGATCGCGATCGGGTTCTCGCCGAAGCCGCGCGGCGGCTGGATGAGGATCAGCAGATTGCCGAAGCGCAGGGCCGCGAGGACGATGTCGCCCTCCGGGTTGGCGCTGCGGTCGACGAACATCTCGCCGGGCGCGGGACCCCAGTGCTCCTCGACGGCCGAGCGCAGTTCCTCGGGGAGTTCGGCGTACCAGCGGCGGTAGTCGGCGGCCGGGATCCGGACCGGGTTGCGGGCGAGCTGCTCCTCGGTCAGCCAGTCCTGGTCGTGACCGCCCGCCTCGATGAGGGCGCGGATCAGGTCGTCGCCGTCGCCGGAGGCCAGGCCGGGGACGTCGGCGCCCCCGAAGTCGTAGCCCTCGTCGCGCAGTCGGCGCAGCAGGGCGACCGCGCTCGCCGGGGTGTCCAGGCCGACCGCGTTGCCGATGCGGGAGTGCTTGGTCGGGTAGGCGGAGAGGACGAGCGCGAGGCGCTTGTCCGCGTTGGGGATGTGGCGCAGTCGCGCGTGGCGTACGGCGATCCCGGCGACGCGGGCGGCGCGCTCGGGGTCGGCGACGTAGGCCGGGAGGCCGTCCTCGTCGATCTCCTTGAAGGAGAACGGGACGGTGATCAGGCGGCCGTCGAACTCGGGGACGGCGATCTGGCTGGCCGCGTCGAGCGGGGAGACGCCCTCGTCGTTCTCCTCCCAGGCGGCGCGCGAGCCGGTCAGGCACAGGGCCTGGAGGATCGGCACGTCGAGGCCGGTGAGGGCGCCCGCGTCCCAGGACTCGTCGTCGCCGCCGGCCGACGCCTCGGCGGGCTTGGTGCCGCCCGCGGCGAGGACGGTGGTCACGATGGCGTCGGCGGCGCGGAGTTCCTCGATCAGCTCGGGCTCGGGGGCGCGCAGCGACGCCACGTACAGCGGGAGCGCGCGGGCGCCCTTCTCCTCGATCGCCTCGCACAGGGCGCCCACGAAGGCGGTGTTGCCGCTCATGTGGTGGGCTCGGTAGTAGAGCACGGCGATGGTCGGGCCGTCGGCGGTGTCGCGGGCGGTGCGCTCCAGCGGGCCCCAGGAGGGCGCGGGCGCGGGCGCGTCGAAGCCGTGGCCGGTGAGCAGGACCGTGTCGGAGAGGAAGCGGGCCAGCTGCTCCAGGTTGGCGGGGCCGCCGTGGGCGAGGTAGGCGTGGGCCTCGGCGGCGATGCCGACCGGGACGGTGGAGGCGGCCATCAGCTGGGCGTCGGGCGCCTGTTCACCGGTGAGGACGACGACCGGGCGGCCGTCGGCGAGCAGCAGGTCGAGGCCGTCCTGCCAGGCGCGGATGCCACCGAGGAGGCGCACGACGACCAGGTCGGTGCCGTCGAGGAGGGCCGGGAGGTCCTCCAGCGCGAGGCGCGAGGGGTTGGCGAAGCGGTAGGGGACCGGGCCGGCGGCCGCGCGGGCGCTGAGCAGGTCGGTGTCGGAGGTCGACAGGAGCAGGATGCGGGGCTGCGCGGAGCGCTCCCCGGACGATGGCTGCATGCGGCTGCTGGCCTTCCTCGGGGTCCGCGCCCCGGGCGGTGTCGAATCGAAAGTCTCCCCTGCTCGGGCGGGCCGAGGGGTACGGGGAAGGGAGTTCCTGACTCGCCCGACCCTCCTGGGACGGGCTCACAGTGGCGGGACCGCGCCGGACTCACACCGGGCTTCCTCCCCTGTCGCCTTGGTGGCGTCGATGGACCGGATGATCCACCGAGCAGCATAGTAAGGGTCGCCTCAAAAGGAAGGCTGCCCCAAAAGGGCGGAGGATACGTCCGATGTGCCGGTGGGTATGCTCGCCGCCATGTCCACGCCTCCCCCGCGTTCATCGTCCCAGGCCACAGCGGTCACACGGGACCGTGGCGACGCCTGCCCGGGGACACTGCGGCTGCATGCGGCGGACGACGGGGCGCTGGCCCGGGTCCGGGTGCCCGGTGGTGTGCTGACCGTCCGCCAGGCCGAGGCGCTCGCGGAGGCGGCGCGACGGCTCGGCGACGGTGATCTTCACCTCACTTCCCGGGGCAATGTGCAGCTGCGCGGGCTGGCCGAGGGCTGCGGGGGCGAGCTGGCCGAAGCGCTGGACGCGGCGGGGCTGTTGCCGTCCGCCGGGCACGAGCGGGTGCGCAACATCGTCGCCTCTCCCCTGTCCGGTCTCGACGGACGCGGTCTGCGCGACGTACGGCCCTGGCTGACCGCCCTGGACACCGCGCTGTGCGCGAGCGAGGCGGCGCGGCGGTTGTCGGGCAGGTTCCTGTTCGCGCTCGACGACGGGCGGGGGGACGTGGCCGCGCTGGACGCCGATGTGACCGTCCGGGCGACCGGGGTCGACGGCGCGCTGCTGAGCCTGGGGACGGCCGGCGAGAGCCTGTCGGTCCCCGGTGAGCACGCGGCCCGGGCCGCGATCACCGCCGCCGAGACCTTCCTGGAGGCGGCGCGGGAGAGCGGGGCGCGGGTCTGGCGTGTGACCGAACTCCCCTCCCAGGACGCGCTGCTCCGCGAGGTCCGGGACCGGCTGGCGGCCGTCGGCGTCGACACCGCGCTCCGGGGCGGCGACGGGAGCGGGACGACGGCGGCCGAAACCGACGGCCCACCCACCGCGACCGACGGCCCTCACCCCGGAGCCGACGGCCCGCCCCCGGGAGCCGTCGGTGACGCCCTCTCCGTGCACGCCCCTCTCGGTCGCCTCACCCCGCTCCAGTGGCGGGAGTTGACCGCTCTCGCGGCCACGACACCATGCGGTGAGCTGCGGCTGACCCCCTGGCGCGGAGTCGTCGTCCCCGCGCCGGGCCTGACTGGGGAGCGGGCGACCGACGCGCTCGCCCGGCTCTCCGTGACCGGCCTCGTCACCGATCCCGCATCCCCCTGGCTGCGCGTCGGCGCCTGCATCGGACGCCCCGGCTGCGCCAAGTCCCTGGCGGACGTACGGTCGGACGCGACCGAGACCCTGGAGGCGGCGGGCCGCGCCGGGCTCCCGCTGTACTGGTCGGGCTGCGAGCGCCGCTGCGGCCACCCCCGGGGCGAACACGTCGACGTGGTGGCGGTGGAGGGCGGCGGCTACGAGCTGTCCCGCACGGCTCCCGGTCAGGACCCGCGTACCACGTCCATGGCCGACCCCGGGCACCTCGCCGAGGCCCTGACGGCGATCACTTGATGAGCACCACGAACGACACCCGCACGCACGACCCCCGCACGAACGCCCCCCGTACGACGACCGAGAGCAGCGAGAACACCACCGTGACCACCTACGACTACGAGAAGGACGGCCCGGCGATCTACCGGCAGTCCTTCGCCACCATCCGCGCGGAGGCGGACCTCGCGGCCCTGCCCGCCGATGTCAGCCAGGTCGCGGTCCGGATGATCCACGCCTGCGGAATGGTCGACCTGGTACGGGACTTGACGTACACCCCCGACGTGGTGGCCCGCGCCCGCGAGGCCCTGCGCGCCGGGGCGCCCATCTTCACCGACGTGCGGATGGTGGCCAGCGGGGTGACCCGCAAGCGGCTGCCCGCCGACAACGACGTGCTGTGCACGCTCTCCGACCCGGCCGTCCCCGCGCTGGCGGCGAAGCTGGGCACCACGCGCAGCGCCGCCGCGCTGGAGCTGTGGCGGGACCGCCTGGAGGGCTCGGTCGTGGCCATGGGCAACGCGCCCACCGCGCTCTTCCGGCTGCTGGAGATGATCGACGAGGGCGCGCCCCGGCCCGCCGCCGTCATCGGTGTGCCGGTCGGGTTCGTCGGCGCCGCCGAGTCCAAGGACGCGCTGGCGGAGCATCCGTCGGGCCTGGAGCACCTCGTCGTACGCGGCCGTCGTGGCGGGAGCGCCATCGCCGCCGCCGCGCTCAACGCGATCGCGAGTGAGGAAGAGTGAGCGGCAAGCTGTACGGGGTGGGGCTCGGCCCCGGTGACCCGTCCCTGATGACCGTGCGGGCCGTCGAGGTGATCTCCGAGGCGGACGTGATCGCGTACCACAGCGCCCGGCACGGCCGTTCCATCGCCCGCTCGATCGCGGCGAAGCACCTGCGCGCCGACCACATCGAGGAGCGGCTGGTCTACCCGTTGACGACGGAGACCACCGACCACCCGGGCGGCTACAAGGGCGCGATGGAGGAGTTCTACGCGGAGGCGTCGGCCCGGCTGGCCGCGCATCTGGACGCGGGGCGTACGGTCGCGGTCCTCGCGGAGGGCGACCCGATGTTCTACGGCTCCTACATGCACATGCACAAGCGACTGGTCGACCGCTACGACACCGAGGTGATCCCCGGTGTGACGTCCGTGTCGGCCGCCGCGGCCCGGCTCGGCACCCCGCTCGCCGAGGGCGAGGAGGTGCTGACGATCCTGCCGGGCACCCTGCCGGAGGAGGAGCTGACCGCGCGGCTCGCCGCGACGGACGTGGCCGTGGTGATGAAGCTGGGACGGACCTTCACCAAGGTGCGCGGCGCGCTGGAGAGTTCGGGGCGGCTCGGCGAGGCCCGCTATGTGGAGCGGGCCACGATGGCCGGGGAGCGGCTCGCCGAACTGGCGGACGTGGACCCGGAGTCGGTGCCGTACTTCTCGGTGGCCGTGCTGCCCAGCCAGGTGGACGTCGAGCGTCCGGAGGCCCGGGAGCGGGGCGAGGTCGTGGTGGTGGGGACCGGGCCCGCCGGTCCGCTGTGGCTGACGCCCGAGACGCGGGGCGCGCTCGCCGCCGCCGACGACCTCGTGGGCTACACCACCTACCTGGACCGGGTGCCGCGCCGGGCGGGTCAGGTGCGGCACGGCTCGGACAACCGGGTCGAGTCGGAGCGTGCCGAGTTCGCCCTCGACCTGGCCCGGCGCGGGCGGCGGGTCGCGGTGGTCTCCGGGGGTGACCCGGGGGTCTTCGCCATGGCGACGGCCGTGCTGGAGGTCGCCTCGCAGGAGGAGTACGCGGACGTGCCGGTGCGGGTGCTGCCGGGGGTGACGGCCGCCAACGCGGCCGCCGCCCGCGCGGGCGCGCCGCTCGGCCACGACTACGCCACGATCTCCCTCTCCGACCGGCTCAAGCCGTGGGAGGTGATCGCCGAGCGGCTGCGCGCGGCGGCCTCGGCGGACCTGGTGCTGGCCCTCTACAACCCCGGTTCGCACAGCCGGACCTGGCAGGTGGCCAAGGCACGCGAGCTGCTCCTCGAACACCGAGCGCCGGACACACCGGTCGTGGTCGCGCGGGACGTGGGCGGCTCCGGTGAGCGCGTACGGATCGTGCGGCTGGCCGAGCTGGACCCGGCCGAGGTCGACATGCGCACGATCCTGCTGGTCGGCTCCTCCCAGACCCGGGCGGTCCGGCGCGGGGACGGCGAGGAGATCGTCTGGACGCCGCGCCGGTATCCGGAGGGGTGAGCGGGATGAGGGCGTGCGGCGGACGGGCGTGAGCGGGGCGGGAGCGTGTGCGGCGGCCGGGCGTCAGCGGGCGTGGAGGCGCTCGCGCACCCACCGGGCCGCCGCCTCCGGGTCCGTCACCACGGGGACGTCCTCGGGCACGGGTGGCCGGCGGACCACGACCACCGGCAGCCCCGCCTCGCGCGCGGCGGTCAGCTTGGGCGCGGTCGCCGCTCCCCCGCTGTCCTTCGTGACGACGACGTCGACGCGGTGGCGGCTCAGCAGGTCCCGCTCCCCGTCGAGGGTGAAGGGGCCCCGGTCGAGCAGCACCTCCATCCGGGCCGGGTACGGGGCCTCGGGGGCGTCGACGGACCGGACGAGGAACCACAGGTCGTCCAGGGCGGCGAACGCGGCCAGGCCCATGCGCCCGGTGGTGAGGAACACGCGCCGCCCGAGCGTGGGCAGCAGCCGCGCGGCCTCCTCCAGCGAGCCGACGTCGTGCCAGTCGTCACCGGTGACCGGTACCCAGCCGGGCCGGCGCAGCGCGAGCAGAGGAACATGGGTCATGGCGGCCGCCTGTGCCGCGTGGAAACTCATGGTCCCGGCGAAAGGATGGGTGGCGTCGATGAACGCGTCCACCCCGTGCTCGCGCAGCCAGGCCGCCAGCCCCTCGGCCCCGCCGAAGCCGCCGACGCGGACCTCGCCCGGGGGCAGCCGGGGGCTGGCGACCCGTCCGGCGAGGGAGCTGGTCAGGCGGACGCCCGGGGTGACGTGCAGCAGTTCGGCCAGACGGCGGGCCTCCGTGGTTCCGCCGAGTATCAGTACGTGCATGGGAGTCCGGGTCCGTTCATGAGCGGTGACGAGAAGCAGGGTGCCGACGGGGGCGGCGGTGCGGCGAAGGGCGGTCGCGCGGCCCAACTCAAGCACACCGGTCTGCGGCACGGCTGGACGACCGGTGCGTGCGCGACGGCGGCCACGACGGCCGCGTACACCGCGCTGCTGACCGGCGAGTTCCCGGACCCGGTGACGATCACCCTGCCGAAGGGGCAGACCCCGGCGTTCGCGCTCGCGGCCGAGGCGCTGACCGGCGACAGCGCGATGGCGGGGATCGTGAAGGACGCGGGCGACGACCCGGACGTCACGCACGGCGCGCTGGTCCGGGCCACGGTACGGCTGCTGCCCGCCGGGGCGGGGGTGGTCTTCCGGGCGGGCCCCGGGGTCGGCACGATCACCCGTCCGGGTCTGCCCCTGCCCGTCGGCGAACCGGCGGTGAACCCGGTTCCCCGGCAGATGATGCGGGACCACGTCGCCGAGGTCGCCGCCCGGCACGGGGGCACCGGCGACGTCGAGATCACCGTCTCCGTGGACCACGGCGAGGAGATCGCCCGGTCCACCTGGAACCCCCGCCTCGGCATCCTCGGCGGTCTGTCCATCCTCGGCACCACCGGGATCGTCGTCCCGTACTCCTGCTCGGCGTGGATCGACTCCATCCGGCGGGGCGTGGACGTGGCGCGCGCGGCCGGGCGCACGCATGTCGCCGGGTGCACGGGGTCGACGTCGGAGCGGACGGTCGTCGCCGAGTACGCGCTGCCGGAGGACGCGCTGCTGGACATGGGCGACTTCGCGGGCGCGGTCCTGAAGTACGTGCGCCGCCACCCGGTGGAGCGGCTGACCATCTGCGGCGGCTTCGCCAAGCTCTCCAAGCTCGCCGCCGGCCATCTCGACCTGCACTCCGCCCGCTCCCAGGTCGACAAGGGCTTCCTCGCGGACCTGGCCCGGCGCGGCGGCGCGGACGAGGCCCTGGCCGCCGAGGTGGCCGCCGCCAACACCGGGCTCGCCGCGCTCCAGCTGTGCGCGGCGGCCGGGGTCCCGCTCGGCGACCTGGTCGCCACGGCCGCCCGCGACGAGGCCCTGGCCGTGCTGCGGGGCGCGCCGGTCGCGGTCGACGTCATCTGCGTCGACCGCGCGGGCACGGTGGTGGGCCGCAGTACGGTCCGCTAGCTGCCGGAGGCTGTCCGCAGGTAGCCGGCGAGGTGGGCGATGGCCGACGGGTTGCGGGGGCTCTCGACCAGGTCGACGTAGTCGAGGACGAAGATCCGCTTGTGCCTGATCGCGGAGACGTCGCGCAGCGGGGCGTAGGAGAGCAGGAACTTCCTCTTCTGCTCGGCGGTGACGTCGCCGTAGTCGCAGATCACGATGACGTCGGGGTCGCGCCGGACGACGCTCTCCCGGCCGACGGTGGTCCAGGAGTCCTCGACGTCGTGCATGACGTTGACGCCGTCGGCCTCGGTGATGATCTGCTCGGGGGCGGCGTCTATGGATGGGGTTTCGTTCTGTCCGTTGTCCACTGCGGGCATGGCTCAGGGCCCTCCGGCGTGAAGGGCCCTGGACCAGTGGTGGCGTCGGTTGGGGAGCCGTTGACGAGCGGCGAATTCCACCACTCTGCCGTCGACGCCCGGACGGACCCGACGGTCCTCGAGCCGGTGATCGCCGGCTTGACCGCGGGCTCACAGAGGCGGGCACGGTGTCGCCGGCCGGGCGCCTGTCCATGGGTGGGTGGGGCTGCCGCATGGACAGGCGTGACCGTGAGCCTCAGGCCGCTTCGAGGAAGGGGTAGTCGGTGTAGCCCTCGGCGTCCAGCCCGTAGAACAGTTCCGGCCGCGGCTCGTTCTCCGGGTGGCCGCCCTGCCAGCGCTCGACGAGGTCGGGGTTGGCGATGAGGGCCCGGCCCACGGCCACGGCATCGGCGTGGCCGGCCTCGATCTGCTGGAGCGCCTCCTCGCGGGTGGTAGGCCCCCCGAAGGGGCCGCTGTTGACGATCAGCTTGCCGTCGAAGCGCCGCCGCAGCTTCTGCACCAGGTCGCCGCCCGGCTCGGTGTGCAGTTCGGTGTGCAGTACGGAGAGGTAGGCCAGGCCCAGCGGGCGCAGCTGGTCCAGCAGGGTGCCGTAGGTGGCCAGGACGTCGTCCCGGTCGGTCTCGAAGACGTCCCCGAAGGCGATCTCCGGCGAGATCCGCAGCCCGACCCGCTCGGCACCGACGGCCTGGGCGACCGCCGTGACGACCTCGACGACGAAGCGGGCGCGGTTCTGCGGCGAGCCGCCGTAGCTATCGGTGCGCTGGTTGGCCGCCGGGGAGAGGAACTGGTGGAGCAGGTAGCCGTTGGCGCCGTGGATTTCCACGCCGTCCGCTCCCGCCTCGACGGCCCGGCGGGCCGCGGCGACGAAGTCCTCCACGGCTGCCCGGACCTCTGCGGCGGTCATCGCTTCCGGCACGGGGTAGGGCTGCTCGCCCTTCTCGGTGAACGTCTCGCCGCTGCGGGCGATCGCGCTGGGGGCCAGGACGCGGCGGCCACCGTTGATATCGGGGTGGGTCTGGCGGCCGCCGTGCATGAGCTGCAGGAAGATGCGGCCGCCCTCGGCATGCACCGCCTCGAACACCCGCTGCCAGCCGGCCGCCTGCTCGTCGGTGGCGATGCCCGGCTCACCGACATACCCCTGCGACGCGCGGTCGGGGTAGGTGCCCTCAGCGATGATCAGCCCGACACTCGCCCGCTGCCGGTAGTACTCGGCCATCATGTCCCCGGGGATGCCGGAGGAACCGGCCCGGACCCGGGTCATCGGTGCCATGACGATGCGGTTGGCGAGCTCGATCTTCCCGAGAGAGACGGGGGAGAAAAGCGACGGGGCGGGCGAAACGTCTGAAGTGTTGGCAGGCATGGGTTTCTTTCTTTCTGTAATACGGAGGGAAACGGGATGAAGGTCTGCGACGCAGGGGTCCACGCTGTCCCGGTGGATCGGGGTGTGGGTGGTGTGGGCGGCGAACGCAGTGAGAGCCGCATGCCGTCGGCGCCGGTGTCGACGCAGACGGCATGCGCAACCGCCCGCCGGAGTACGGGCGTTCGCTCCTTGCGCACGATCCGCGGCCGACCAGGTGACGACGTCAGGCTGCCGCCGCCGAAGCCGGTACGGATCGGTGTCTGCACCACCCCGCGCCCCGACCGACTCCCTCGACGCGCCCCGCGAAGAGGACCGATACACGGCTTCACCTGGAACGCGCTTGGGGCGGTCGCGGGAACAGAGATCTCGGCGATCCTCGTTCTCACCGGCCTGAGGCAATTCCGCCGGCCGATCATCCATCGGGCAGCCCGTTCGAAAGAGCGCGAGGCTAGCTGAGCGGGACGTCCGCGACGGCCTTGAGGTGGCTGAACGTCTCGAGGGTGTACCGGCCGTGGTAGCGGCCCATGCCGCTTTCGCCGACGCCACCGAACGGCAGGCCGGGCATGAGCAGTTGCATCGCCGGCTGGCCCCAGGCGACGCCGCCGGAGGACGTCTCGTTCACCAGGCGCGACTTGACGGCTTCGGACTCGGTGAAGGCGTAGAGCGCGAGGGGCTTGTCGCGTTCGTTGATGAAGGCGATGGCGGCATCGAGGTCTGCGACT
>NZ_JAQYWT010000283.1:0-353 GCF_036322545.1 Streptomyces sp. SP18BB07 | reverse complement strand
GCCGGCGTGGCGGCAGCCTCCGCCTCCTGCTGCTTCTTCGAGGCCCACAGGCTCGTCACCGTCGTCACCGCGAGGACCAGGACGATGAAGCCGAGGGAGAAGGGGATGGAGATCTCCGCCGGGTGGGTGTGCGTGTAGAACGGGGCGGTCGCCACGACGGCCTGAGCTCCGGCGGCGGTCACGGCACGGACGTGGTCCAGGACGCGCGGCGTGGTCATGTCGATCGCGCCGGCGAGGACGGTGGCGGTGAGGGTGGCCAGGGTCAGCCAGTACTTGGTGTACACCCAGCGGTGGCGGGCCAGGCCCCAGGGGGTGCCGAGCGACAGCACCAGACCGCTGGTGAACGTCAGCTG
>NZ_JAQYWT010000282.1:0-315 GCF_036322545.1 Streptomyces sp. SP18BB07 | reverse complement strand
CCTCGTACCGAGACGTCGGAGGCGTGCCCCCCCCGCCCCCCCCCGCCCGCCCCCCCCCCCCCCGCCGCCGGCCGGCGGGCCCCGGGGGGGGGGGCGGCCCGCCCCCCCCCCGCCCCGCCGCCCCCGCCCGCGGGGGGGGGCGGGGGCCCCCCCCCCGGGGGGGCCGCCCCCGGGGGGCCGGGGGGGGGGGGGGGCGCGGGGGGGGGGGGGCGGGGGGGGGCCCGGCCCCCCCGGGCGCCGCGGGGGGGGGGGGGGCCCGGGGGGGGGGGGTGGGGCGGGGGGGGGCGACTGCGGGGGGGGCTACTGCGGGTGGGG
>NZ_JAQYWT010000281.1:0-1147 GCF_036322545.1 Streptomyces sp. SP18BB07 | reverse complement strand
TACTGACCTTTCCGTTGAGTTGTCGGGGGTGACATCGCTTGATCCCTGCGGTAGTTCGTGGCTATGAGGTATGCGCAGGGTGGTGGCCTCACTCCTCAAGGCCAGGCCGCGCGGGAGCGAGTGCGCATGCTCGCCGCCGATGCCTTTGCTCTGGGTGAGAAGAACGCAGCGATAGCCAAGAGGCTGCGGGTCAGTGTGCGGTCGGTGGAGCGGTGGCGCCGCTCCTGGTGTGCGGGTGGACGGCAGGCATTGCGTGTCTCGGGGCCTGCGAAGCGGCCGAAGGTCGGCGACGGCGACTTCGCCGTGCTCGAGCCGCTCCTGCTGGACGGCGCGATGGCTCAGGGGTGGGTGGATGAGCGGTGGACGCTTTCGCGGGTGCGGCTGCTGATCGCTGAGCAGCTGGGTGTGTCTTTGTCGATTCGCGGGGTGTGGGAGTTGCTGCGGCGGCACGGCTGGTCGTGTCAGCAGCCTGCGCGGCGGGCTGTCGAACGTGACGATGCGGCGGTGGCCGGCTGGGTGAAGGAGACCTGGCCCCGGGCAAAGCCACCGCGGCGGCGCTCGGGGCGTGGCTGGTCTTCGAGGACGAGGCCGCCGTCTCGATGACGTCGCACCGGGCACGCACCTGGGCGCCCAGAGGGGCCACACCCGTGGTCCGGTTCAACGGCGCTTCCCGCGGCCGCATCTCGTTGGCCGCGCTGGCGTGCTTCAAGTCCGGAGAACGCAGCCGGCTGATCTACCGTCCTCGCATCCAGGGCCATCACCGAGGTGCCCACCGTGGCTTCACCTGGCAGGACTACCGAGATCTCCTCGTGCGGGCTCACATTCAGCTCGGCGGTCCCGTCGTGGTGGTCTGGGACAATCTGAATGTGCACCGCTGCAGTCGATTACGGGAGTACGCGGCGGAGCACGACTGGCTCACCATCGTCCAGCTACCCAGCTATGCACCCGACCTCAACCCGGTCGAGGGAATCTGGTCCTTGCTCCGGCGCAGCACTACCGCCAACGTCGTCTTCACCGACCGCGACCACCTCGTCGAAGCAGTCCGCAGCGGCCTGCGCCAAATCCAACGACAACCCCACCTGATCGACGGTTGCCTCGCCGAAACAGGCCTCCCGCTTGATGCGACAACTCAACGGAAAGGTCAGTA